>JARJMX020000132.1 GCA_029335925.2 Gammaproteobacteria bacterium | reverse complement strand
CTGAGGCGCGCCACGCCCGTCTGCTGGGGTCCAATATACTCACCCGGTCCGCGCACTTCCAGATCCTTCTCGTCGATTCGAACACCGCCGTGGGTCTCACGCATCACCGCCAGGCGCACTGTCGCCACCTGCGCGAGGGGTGGGGAAAACAGCAGCCCGCAGCTCTACTCCACCGCGCCGCGTCCCACCCGCCCGCGCAGCTGGTGCAACTGGGCGAGCCCTAGGCGCTCGGCGTTGTCGATGATCATCAGCGAGGCATTCGGCACGTCCACCCCCACCTCGATCACCGTAGTAGCGACCAAGATGTCCAGCGCCCCCGCCTTGAACGCCTGCATCACCGCCTCCTTCTCACGCGGCTTCATGCGCCCGTGCACCAGGCCAATACGCAGGTCCGGCAGGGCTTCCGTCAGCGTAAGGTGGGCATCCTCGGCCGCTTGGGCCTCGAGCTTCTCGCTGGCCTCGATCAGCGGGCAAACCCAGTAGGCCTGCCGCCCGGCGCGGCAGGCGCGGCCGAGGCGCTCCATCACCTCCTCGCGCCGGGTGTCGGGCACCACCGCGGTGTGCACGGGCGTACGCCCCGGCGGCAGCTCGTCCAGTACCGACACGTCCAGATCAGCGTAGGCCGTCATCGCCAGGGTGCGCGGGATAGGTGTGGCGGTCATGACCAGCTGGTGCGGGTGCAGCGCGCCCTGCCGCCCCTTCTCGCTCAAGGCCAGGCGCTGGTGCACACCGAAGCGGTGCTGCTCGTCGATGATGATCAGCCCTAGGCGCGCAAAGGCCACGCCTTCTTGGAACAGGGCATGGGTGCCGATGACCACCTGTGCCGCACCGGAGGCCACGTGCGCCAGCACCTGCCGACGGGTCGCGCCCTTCTGGCTGCTTGTCAGAACCACGACAGGAATGCCGAGCGGCTCGAACCACTGGGCGAAGTTGCGTGCATGCTGCTCGGCCAGCAGTTCGGTCGGAGCCATCAAAGCGACCTGTTGCCCCGCCTCCAGCGCCGCACAGGCGGCCAGCGCAGCGACGATGGTCTTACCCGAACCCACATCCCCCTGCACCAGGCGGCGCATGGGTCGGTTGCGGGCAAGATCAGCGCGGATCTCCGTAAGCACACGCTGCTGCGCCCCGGTGAGCTTGAATGGCAGCTTGGCCATCAATGACTCCGCCAACGCCGCGCCCATGCCGAGCGGCTCAGCCCGCCAGTGCTCGGCCCGCGCCCGCCAGCGGCGCATGGCGAGCTGCTGGCCTAGCAGCTCCTCGAACACCAGCCGCGCTCCGCCAGGAGTCGCCAGTGGGGTAGAGGCCGTCTGGGTAGGGCGATGCAACTCCTCCAGCGCCGTGCGCAGATCAGGCAGGCCCAGCGCCTCACGCACATGGGCTGGGAGCAGGTCGGGCAAGAGCTCGGGCTGGCGTGCCCAGAGCTCCAGCGCCTCGCGGATCAGCCGACGCAACGTGCCCTGCGTCAGCCCTTGGGTGGTGGGGTAAATGGGGGTAAGGGTGGTGTCGAGCGGCGCGGGAAGCCAGGTGATCTCCGGGTGGGCCATGTCCAGGCCAACAACACCCCCCTTGACCGTACCATAGGCGCGCAGGTGTTGGCCACGCTTGAGCCGCTCCGCCAGCCCACGTGGCGGGTTGAAGAACCACAGCGTCAACCGGCCGCTGCCGTCCCCCAGCACGGCGCGGTATTGCAACCGGCGTCCGTTACGCGACTCGACCGCGAGAATCTCGCCCTCGACCTGCACCGTCTGTCCGGGGAGCAGGGTGCCGATCAGGCTCACATGGGTGCGGTCCTCGTAGCGTAGCGGGGCGTGCAGCAGCAGATCGACTACGGTGGAGAGTCCCAGCGCCTCAAGCCGCGCAGCCAAGGCCGGTCCCACGCCCTTGAGGACGGTGACGGGAGGCGAGGCTGGGGCAACATGGGTCATGGGGGCATTGTAGGCCGGGCGAACCTGGCCTTGGCAATTTTAAGGCTCGATGCTCGGCACGGCCTGCACCCTGCGCATCGGCTTGGAGCAGAGGCTCAAGGCATGGCGCACGCAGTGCTTGGTGATCATCAAGCTGACCTCGCCTTCTTTCTCGTGCACCTCAAAGGCCGAGTAGTCGATGAGCTTAACCCCATGCCTGGCGTAGAAGTCGAGCGCCTTGTAGTTGAACACCTTGGCAAGGTAGGTGAGATGCTCGGCAGGATATAGGGCAGCGGCGGCTCGACGGGCCTCGCGCGCTCAAGGCGCGGCAGGGCAGCGAGGCGCGCGGCCTCCAACACCGCCACACCCTCACGCCGAAGCTGAAACCGGGACCGCCGATTAGACGGCATCCGCGTCGTGGTTGATGGCCTCAAGGCCGATCTTGGCATCGCGCGCCGGGGCGAGAAGCTCGAGTCGATGGTCGAGCATGGGCTTGCCTCGTCGATTCGTCAGCTCAGCAGATGGTGCTGGTCCCCCGTCACGGGCCTGGCCTGCACGCGCCTTTGGGATGGGGCCCACGCCGTCCGTCATGCAGAGTTCCCTAGACTGGATCGACCTTTGGGAATGGTGTGCGGCCGCGATGCAGCTGCAGGCGCATCATCTGCGTACGCCATCCCTAAGCCACGCAGCGGCCTCCAGCGCAGCATAGGTGAGGATGCCATCGGCGCCGGCGCGCTTGATCGACACCAAGCTCTCGAGCATGCACTGCTCCCAATCCAGCCAGCCGTTCTGCGCGGCGGCCTTGAGCATGGCGTACTCGCCGGAGACTTGGTAGACGTAGGTCGGCGCGCGGAATTCATCCTTGATACGGCGCACGATGTCAAGATACAGTAGGCCCGGCTTCACCATCACCATGTCCGCCCCCTCCTGCAAATCCAGCGCGACCTCATGAAGGGCCTCGTTGCTGTTCGCCGGGTCCATCTGGTAGGTGTACTTGTTGCCCTTGCCCAGGTTACCCGCGGAACCCACCGCGTCGCGGAACGGGCCGTAGAAGCTGGAGGCGTACTTGGCAGAATAGGCCATGATGCGGGTATGGATGTGGCCGTTGGATTCCAACGCCTTGCGGATCAGGCCGATGCGGCCGTCCATCATGTCGCTGGGCGCGACTACGTCGGCGCCCGCCTCGGCATGGGAGAGGGCCTGCTTGATCAGCGCCTCCACCGTCTCATCGTTCAGCACATAGCCGGACGCATCGATCAACCCATCCTGGCCGTGAGTGGTGAACGGGTCCAGCGCCACGTCCGTCATCACCCCAAGCTCTGGAAAGCGCGCCTTCAGCTCACGCACCGCGCGCTGGGCCAGGCCTTCCGGGTTCCACGCCTCGGCGGCATCCAGCGACTTCTTCTCCAGTGGAGTGACCGGGAATAGCGCCAGCATAGGGATGCCCAGTTCCAGCGCCTTCTCGGCGGTGCGCAGCAGCCGGTCGATCGACTGGCGCTCCACGCCCGGCATGGATGCCACCGACTCTGTGCGCCCAGCGCCCTCCAGCACGAACACCGGCAGGATCAGGTCGTCGACCGTCAGCACCGTCTCGCGCATCAGGCGGCGGCTGAAATCGTCGCGGCGCATGCGGCGCATGCGGGTCATGGAAAAGACACGGTTGAACATTAGAGAATCCTCATTCAGCATGCATCCATTCTAACGACCCTTAACCGAGATTGGGCCATGGCATTCATCGAGTTCGCCTTCCTCCACCCCGGCGCCCACGAGCGCTTCCTCGAAGCCGCACGCGCCCGCGGCCTGACCGCTTCCTGGCATGAGGATGCGATCGGCACCGGCGCCACCATCGTCCGCGTGCAGGAAGCAGGGCTCACCCCCGAGATCGAGGATGAGCTGGAGGCCCTCGCCCTCGAGCTGGACGAGGAAGGCCAGAGCTGGGCCGAGGCCATCGGCGGGGATGTCCTCCTCTCCGCGGTCGGCATCGTCGTGCATTTGGCTGACGGCACGCAGTCCCTCGCCCGCGTCGATCCCGACATGGTGCGCCGCATCCTCACCGTCCTCAGCCCCGAGGAGCTGGGGCAGTTCGTGGCCAAAATCGCGGACGCGGTCGAAAACCCGGATAACTCGCCCATCTGCAGGGCCTTTCATGAAGGCTAAGGCCCAGTCCTGCAACGGGACGGAGTGAGAGAGACCATGCTTGACCTCGCCGCCTGGCACGCTGAGCCCCTTGCCCAAGACAAGGCCGAGGCCCGCCTCGCAAGGCTTGGTACGGCCACGGCCTGGGCGGAGCGCCTCGAGGCCCTACGTCTGCGCCTCATGCTCGGCCTGCCCGCCACGATGCAGCGCGAGGTGCTCATGGCCGAGGCTGACAACGACCTCCAGCGCGCCGCTGTCGAGCTCATCAGTGGCCAGGTCATGCTGGCACGGCGAATGAAGGGGGCGTGGGACGGGCTCGACGCAGCGGAAAAACGGCTGGCCCATCACCTACCCGGGCCGGACTACCTTGCGCTGCTGCGACGGCACGCCATACTGCGGACGCTTCCCCTGTTCGACCAGCCCAAGGCCATGCGACCTTTGAAAGAGTTGCTGGCGATTGCGGCGGCAACCTCCCGGCTTGAAGGGATGAAGCGGCCTGACTATGCAGGGGATCAGCGCGATACGTTGGGCTAAGCGCATGGACACATGAAACCACACCATCGCGGCGGGGGCGCTCCTGCAAGGGTCTGAATAGGCCATGTAGGGGCGGCTCACCCCCGGGCCGATAACCCGGGGCCTCATGACTTGGCGAGGCGCCGATCCTACAAGGTCTTGTCCCCAGCGATTGAATTCGACGCGTTCAGGGCTTTATAAGGTCAGCTTCTGCCAGCCCCTCGCTCAGGGTCGGGTAGCGCAGTTTCACCCCGAGCACCGTTTTCATCCGCCGGTTATCCAACCGACGCGATTCGTTCAGATATTCCAGCAACTCCGGCGAGAAGGTTCGCCGTGCCTCGGCCAGACTGACGCAGGGCGGGCGGGGCAGGCCTGCGGCCTCGGCGAGGCGGTAAAAGTAGTCGGTCATGCTGGAAGGCTGATCGTCGCTGACGTTGTAGATGCCGGATTGGGCATCGTCCTGCGCGGCACGGACGGCGATGGCGGCGAGATCATCGGCGTGGATGCGGTTGCTCCATGGTGCATATCTCGGACAGACGACAGGATCGCCGCGGCGGATGCGCGAGAGCGGCAGCCTGCCGGGGCCGTAGATACCGGGCACGCGTAGGATGACGAGGGGAATGGCGTGGCGCGCGGCGAAGTCGGTCAGTTGCAGCTCGGCATCCACGCGACGGCGGGAGCGATCATTGCCGGGGTTTACGGGACGGGTCTCGTCCACCCAAGCACCGCCACAATCGCCATATACCCCGGAGGTGGAGATGTAGACGATGCGCCGGGGTGGGCGGTCCTCCAGCGCGACGAGCAGGTGGGTGGTACGGGTGTCGGCCAGGCCGACGGGTGCAGGCGGGGCAAAGTGGAACAGCACCGCGGCATGAACCGGCAGGCGGGTGAGTGTCTCGGGATGATCCAGATCCCCCGGCACTGGACTGGCGGGGCCGGTGTCTCGCGCAGAGCGCACCAGGGCGGCTACAGAGCCCCCCTTCTCATGCCACAAGGCCGCGACGCGCCGACCGATATCCCCATAACCGACAATGAAGGCAAGAGCAAGACCATCCGGCACGGCGCTGGGTCGCTGCAAGGTGTCACCCGAAGGACAAGATCCATGGATGGATTGCGCCGCATGGCTCATTTGCTGCCAAACTTCTCCAGCAGCAGCTTGAGCTTTTCCTCGGCGCTTAGCACCGGCACGCCGGGTTCCTCCCTACGAGCCGGGCGCTCAGCACGCAGGGGGCGTGGGGCACCGGCCTCGCGGCGCGGCTTGCGGCTTTCGCCCTTGCCCTTGCCCTCGGCTCGCCCTTCACCACGCGGGCCAGCCGGGTTTCGCGGACGGCGCGGGCGCTCGGGCCGCGCTTCGCCGCCCTCGCCCTCGACGGCCCTGCGGGCCGGGCGCTCGGGGCGCCTTGGCAGCTTGGGCGCGAGTTCGGCCAACTTGGCCTCGGCATGCGCCTTATGCTCTTCGGAAACCTCACCCACGACCTCGCCCGCCAGGTTCACGCGCGCATGGCCGCGTGCCACGGCGCGGTGGTAGGCCGCGCTCTGGGTGTAGTAACGCAGGGCGCGGCGCAGGTCCTGCATCGAAAGGCCGTGCCCCCCCTCGCCTTCGCGCGCGGCCTGCAGCTCCTTGAGAATGCCCACGGCAAGCGGGCGAACCTTACGGCCATCGAGGGAGAAGGCGTTGGGATAGGCCTCCACCAGACGGGCAACAAGGGTACGGGGGTGGCGGGCCTTGGAC
>JARJMX020000117.1 GCA_029335925.2 Gammaproteobacteria bacterium | reverse complement strand
ACGTATTCCATAATCTCTTCGCGGTTTTCATAAATCAGAACCGCATTCTCTTGGGCTTCGCGGAGCAATTGATCGGTAAACTTGTCAATCCCTCCGCTTTCAACAACACGATAAGCCATGCCCGACTCAATTAAATAGTCTTCTATCCTCCAGACCTTCCTCTTCCCTTGCGATTCTCGCATCTCATCGACATAACACCTGATCAGGTCAGCATCATCCACGGTCGAAAGCCCCCGCTCGATGCGGGATAGAGCGGCTTCAAAGGCTTTGAGACTCACGGGGGCGGACTTATCGGTCATGGAATACTCCTTAGCGTTGGATTGCGCAAGCTCGATTTCCATGGAAGTCCACCCGGCGGCAATCGCCTCTTCCAAGGCTTGATACTGCTGTTTGATCTGCTTATCCAGACTGTCCCTTTGGTCAAGCAGCGCAAGAAGATCATCACGCTGGTACAAAATGAACGGGCTCACCTCCGGGAGGCGGGCGATCCAGTCCAGATTCGTAGCCTTCAAGCGGGTAGGTTTCATGGGGATAGGACACCTTGGGTTGGAGCTTTCATTCTACCTTAAGGCGCGGGGGAGTCAACCTCTTGCAGGTCCTCCTCAAACGCCTCCGTCTCGTTCATGGCCTCATGGGGCCGCTGCTTGGGCAGCAGGTTGTCGGTAATCCGCGACTCGACGATTTCACGCAACTTCGGCGCGTAACCAAAAACGCAATCCACGATCTTCTCGGCCTCTCTTGCTGCATAGAAAATCTCATTCTTGTTCTGCTTAAGCAAGGTCAGCCAGCTTTGAACATACCGCGCATGATTTTGCACACGCCCTTGAATGCCCACCATCGAGGATAACAGCACCGAAGCGATTTCAGCCCGAAGTTCCTCTCGTGCGTACTCGGGCGAGGACAACCAGCCCTTATATGTCTGATCTGGCTTGAAGCGATCTAAGCGCGACGGGTGACCGGTCCAATGGGCCAGTTCATGCAGCAACGTGGCGTAATAATCACCCTCGCTCTTGAAACGATCTCGGGGCGGCATGACGATCTTGTCTTGTGTTGGCCTATAATAAGCCGCGCTCATGATTTCACCATGAACGATGCTCACATCGGAATGCTCGATCTTCGCTCCGGTGGCGGCAATGAGCTGCTCAGCAAGCTCATTCGGCTGCCAGTGAACCTCGCGCTTAATTTCCGGCAGGCCAACAATATCGGCACCATTGAACACCCTGGAGAAAAACACCCGAGGCCGCTCTTTTCGATAAACCTCATGGGTTTCATCGGATGAACGCCCATAACTCTTCAAGGCCGCCTCCTTCGCCTTGCGGATGGCCTGATCACCCGGGTCGTCCTGCTCTTTAAGCTCTTCCTTGTGGGCGGCTTGAAGATGACTCCAGTCCCAATGCTCGATGACCACCGACTTCGCCCCCTTGCGGATACTGTAGCCTGCCTTGTTGGCCTGTTTGAATGTCATCCAGCGTGAGTCATTCAGCCCCAAATCCGCTTGGGTTTTCAACAAGCGAACCACATTCACGCCTTTATACTTGACCCCGGAAGAAGGATTGAATGGTCGGATCACCGAAGTATCCCAACCAAACTCCCACGGCAGGCCATCGCTCTCCTCAAGGCTTTTGATCAAATCGTTCGTCAAATCCTGACGAAAATTTTTAGGCTGATGGTGGCCATCGGAAGGACGATGTTCCATTTTGGAATTTTGCTTGCCAAGCATCGCTTATTAAAACCTCAAGATTGTTCAAGACCGGTTGAACCGGAACCCAAGCCAACCTCTTCTTCGCCATCCGGTGCTTGACGCTTCACCACAACGGCCTCGATGAGATCATCATCCCGCATCTCAGGCGGCAAGCGTTCGCCGGTTTCCACGATGGCATCCAGATCATCTTCTTCAACAACAAAGTATTCCGTCATGGTTTCGGTTTCAGACATAGGTTTTCTCCTCAAAAAGTAAAAACCCGCGTCGCGCGGGTTCTCGCCTCAATAACGCGGCGCATAATCATCATCGTCATAACGCCTTTCGCTGTATTCCTGCCGTCTATCCATGCGCCTTGATTCGGCGCGCGCGCGCAAGTCCGATAGGCCATACCACTCCGCTTGGGCAGGAAGCGACGCCGAACGATACCCCGGCCCGTCGGGACGATTCAGCCTCTGAACCATGGGCGTGGCCAGTTCTGTCACTTCCGAAGCCGAGATATACTTGCGTGATAAGGCGTTAAGCATCGGCTCCCATGGGCGCGTATCCAATCCCTCGTTCCTTGCCGCCCGCATCTCTCTGGAAAAATCCGAGCGCGCATCCATAAACGCATTACGTGCGATGCTCACTTGCCGCGAAGGGATGCGCCCATTACGGAAATCCTGTTCCGCGCGCAGCCATTCTTCCAGAGCAAAAGCAGCCCGCAGGGCCGCTGTATCCACCCTATCGGTCAAGCGCGAAGGCGGCACCCCTTGACGCGAATTCGCCGCCCCTTGGCGAACCCCCTCGACCGTCAAGGCCCCAAGAGTGCGCCCCACCTCGGTCGTGATCCCCTCCACCGCACGGGCAATGCCAAAATTGCTTATATCTTTGGTAAGAGAAGACCCCACTGCATGACCCAACGCATGGCCAATGGCCTCGCCAAAATGAATGGCGGCGCGGTCAGGGAGGACTTCACGCTGTTCAGCCGAAGCTCCAACCGCCGCCAGCGCCACACTCGCACCCAACAGGCTTCTTGCAATGGCTTGGGCGATAGCCTTCGGCATCACGTGCCGTTGGGACTCGTACCCAAGCTGGTCCGCCACACTGGATAGAACATCGCCAAACGTGGACATCGTACCCCCCAAAGTCTTGATCGGAACATCCTAAGCGACGCCCCATGCCATAGAGCGCCGCCTCTTCCATTATTCCATGGCTTGAGTGCGCCATCAAGCGCCCGCCGCCTATAAACCAGCCATGTCCAACAAGACACTTACGCCTGCTTATACATCACTCCCACCAGAATAAACCTCAGGGGTGTAGTTGGCGAACTGGGTGTACTTGCCAAGGAAGGTCAGGCGCACGGTACCAATCGGCCCATTACGCTGCTTGCCAATCATGATCTCGGCCACCCCCTTGTCCGCACTGTCCGGGTGGTAAACCTCATCGCGGTAGATAAAGACGATCAGGTCGGCATCCTGCTCAATCGCCCCCGATTCACGCAGATCGGACATCACCGGCCGCTTATTCGACCGCTGCTCAAGCGAGCGATTCAGCTGCGAGAGGGCCATCACCGGCACATCCAGCTCTTTGGCCAGCGCCTTGAGGGAACGGGAGATTTCGGATATCTCCGTAGTGCGGTTCTCGCTGTGACCCGGTGCCTGCATCAGCTGTAAGTAGTCGATGATGATCAGCCCCAGACCATGCTCCCTTTTCAGGCGACGGGCGCGAGCGCGTAGCTCGGTTGGGCTAAGCGCGGGGGTGTCATCGATGAAGATCGGTGCCTCCGACAACGTCACCACGGCGGAGGTCAGGCGCGGCCAGTCCTCGTCCTCAAGCTTGCCGGTGCGTACGCGATGCTGGTCAATGCGCCCAAGCGAGGACATCATGCGCAGCGCAAGCTGCTCGCCGGACATCTCCATGGAGAACACGGCGACCGGCGTCTTGGTGCGGACCGCCACATTCTCGCCGATGTTCATCGCGAAGGCGGTCTTACCCATCGACGGGCGACCGGCCACGATCACAAGGTCCCCCTTCTGCAGGCCCGAGGTCATGGCGTCGAAATCGTCGAAGCCGGTCGGCAGTCCGGTGATCGGTCCATCCTGCTCGTACAGGGACTGAATGCGCTCGACCGCCGGGGTGAGCAGGTTCTTGATCGGCGTAAAGCCTTGACGCTGGCGTTGGCCCTGCTCGGCGATTCTAAACACCTTCTGCTCAGCCTCCTCCAGCAGTTGACGGCTGTCGCGTCCGTCCGGCTGGTAGGCGCTCTGAGCTATGCTGGTACCCACCTCGATCAGCTGCCGCTTGATCGCATGCTCGCGCACAATGTCAGCATAAGCGACGATATTCGCCGCTGTCGGGGTGTCGGCCACCACCCGGCCGAGGTAGGCCAGTCCCCCCACCTCATCCAGCAGGGCATGCTTGTCCAACCACTCGGCCACGGTGACGACATCGCGCGGCTGATCAGCATCGGCGAGCGATTGCAGTGCACGGAAAATCAGGCGGTGGTCACGGCGGTAGAAATCATCCTCGGTGATGCGGTCGGCG
>JARJMX020000061.1 GCA_029335925.2 Gammaproteobacteria bacterium | reverse complement strand
ATCGCTCTGAACGCCGAGTAGGAGCGGTATTTTTGCCGCGACAGGCATGTCGTGCGTGAGCCATCGACCCGATGGGCGGGCCTCCTATCGGTAACCTCCCGAATTCTTCACTCCATCCAGGCTATAGCTCTCCCTATCGGCCTGGCATGGCTTACACGCCGTAAGCCTCCCGGTAGGCCTCCACGGCCGGAAGCTGGTTTGCAAACTTTGCATTTCCACGCATCAGCTCAATAAGATCCGCAAGCCCCGCGATGGCCAGCACCGTAAGACCGTGCTCCCGTTCCACCTCCTGGATGGCCGAGAGCTGCCCCTGACCGCGCTCCTGACGATCCAGCAGCACCGCTACGCCCACCGCCTGCGCCCCGGCCGCGCGGATGATACCGAGCGACTCACGAATCGCCGTCCCGGCAGTGATCACATCATCGATGATCAGCACCCGACCTTTGAGCGGCGCACCGACAATGCTCCCCCCCTCGCCGTGATCTTTGGCCTCTTTGCGATTAAAGGCCCAGGGCACGTCACGCCCATGTCGTTCGGCAAGGGCGATGGCCGTCGCCGCCGCCAAGGGGATGCCTTTGTAGGCAGGGCCAAAAAGCATGTCGAACGCTATCCCCGAATGCACAATGACTTCAGCATAGTAGCGACCGAGGCGACTGAGTGCCTCTCCGGTATTGAACAGCCCAGCATTGAAGAAATAGGGGCTCACGCGCCCGGACTTGAGGGTGAACGCACCAAAGCGCAGCACTTCGCGCTCAAGCGCGTAGCACAAAAAATCCTGGGACAGACTAGACATGAAGAAAATGCGCCTTGCCAAAAACCAGAGGGAAAGGCGCATTCTAGCAGCAGGCTTACTTCTTAAGGCTGTCGCGGATCTCGCGTAGCAGCAGGATCGCCTCGGAAGGCGTCGGTTCCAAGGCCGACTCGGCAGCCTTGGCATCCTCACGACGCCGCAGACGGTTCATGAGCCGGATGACCAGGAAGATGGCAAAGGCGATGATGGTAAAGTCCACCATGGCCTGGATGAAGGTGCCGTAGTTGAGTGTCGCCACCCCCGCCTCCCTGGCCGCGGCGATGGTGGGAAAATCACCCTCACCCAGAGGGATAAACAGGTTGCTGAAATGGATCCCGCCGAGCAAAAGGCCCAGCGGCGGCATGAGCACGTCCTTGACCAGCGAATCGACGATCTTTCCAAACGCCGCGCCGATGATGACCCCCACCGCAAGATCGAAGGCCTTGCCCTTGATGGCAAACTCCTGGAAGCAAACTTATGCTGATTCTCCCTTCATGCGAAAGACCTCCCACCGCTTCACGTTTACAATGCATTCAAAAGTAGCAGAGAGGAACGCATGATGAAGATTCTGGTCATCGGCTCCGGCGGCCGCGAGCACGCCCTGGCCTGGAAACTGGCCCAATCACCGCGGGTTGCGAAGGTCTATGTCGCCCCGGGCAATGCCGGCACGGCGCGTGAAGCCAAGTGCGAGAACATCGACATCCAGGCCACCGATATCCCGGCCTTGTTCGCCTTCGCCTGCGACCGGGCGATCGATCTGACCGTGGTCGGTCCCGAGGCGCCGCTCGCGGCTGGGGTGGTGGATACCTTCCGCGACGGCGGCCTGCGCATCTTCGGCCCGACCAGGGAGGCCGCCCAGCTGGAGAGCTCCAAGGCCTTCGCTAAGGACTTCCTCACCCGTCACCGCATCCCCACCGCCGAATACCGCGTGTTCACCGAACTGAATCCGGCGCTGGACTACATCCATGACCGCGGCGCACCGATTGTGATCAAGGCCGATGGTCTGGCCGCCGGCAAGGGCGTCGTCGTGGCCATGACCCAGACGGAGGCCAGCCATGCCGTGCGCGACATGCTCGGCGGCCAGTTCGGCCAGGCCGGCGCGCGCGTGGTGATCGAGGAGTTCCTCGACGGCGAGGAAGCAAGCTTCATCTGTATGGTGGACGGCCAAAATATCCTGCCGATCGCCACCACCCAAGACCACCAGCGACGGGACGACGGCGACACGGGCCCCAAGACCGGCGGCATGGGGGCCTACTCTCCCGCGCCGGTGGTCACCCCCGCGATCGAGGCGCGCATCATGCGCGAGATCATGGAGCCGACCGTACGCGGCATGGCCCTCGACGGTCTGCCCTACACCGGCTTCCTGTACGCTGGGCTTATGATCGACCGCATGGGCAACCCCAAGGTGCTGGAGTTCAACTGCCGCTTTGGCGATCCGGAGACCCAGCCGATCATGATGCGCCTGAAGTCCGACCTGGTGGAGCTGCTCGAGGCCGGCATCGACGGGCGGCTGGATGCGGTGGGCGCGGCGTGGGATCCGCGCGTCGCCCTCAGCGTGGTCATGGCCGCCAGCGGCTACCCCGGCGAGATCCGCACCGGCGATGCCATCGACGGCCTCGACACTCCGCAACCTGAATACGTGAAGGTGTTCCATGCTGGCACCCGCCTCGACGACGCCGGGCGTGTCGTCACCGCTGGCGGTCGTGTGCTATCCGTCACCGCCCTCGGCGAGACCGTGCATGAGGCCCAGCAGCGCGCCTACTCTGCCGTGGACACGATCCGCTTTGCCGGGGGCTTCTGCCGCCGCGACATCGGCTGGCGAGCGATCCAACGCGGCTGATCGAGGGGGAAGCCTTCCCCCATTTCATCGAAAAAAAAACGCCGACTTTCGGTCGGCGTTGTCATTTCTAGGATGCCGCAGGATCAGCGCTTCATCGAATCCCAGAACTCGTTGTTGGTCTTGGTCTTAGTCAAGCGGTCGAGGAGGAATTCCATGGCCTCCAGCTCACCCATGTTGTGCAGGAACTTGCGCAAGATCCACATCTTCTGCAGCTCCTCCACGTCAGTGAGCAGCTCCTCGCGGCGGGTGCCGGAGCGGTTGATATCGATGGCAGGATAGACGCGCTTTTCGGCAATCTTGCGGTTAAGGTGCACCTCGCTGTTGCCGGTACCCTTGAATTCCTCGTAGATCACCTCGTCCATCTTCGAGCCGGTGTCGATCAGAGCGGTGGCGAGAATGGTCAGGCTGCCACCTTCCTCGACGTTGCGTGCCGCGCCGAAGAAGCGCTTCGGCTTCTGCAGGGCGTAGGCATCCACGCCACCGGTCAGCACCTTGCCGGAGGACGGCTGGACGATGTTGTAGGCGCGCGCCAGGCGGGTGATGGAGTCGAGCAGGATCACCACGTCACGCTTGTGCTCAACCAGGCGCTTGGCCTTTTCGATCACTATCTCGGCCACTTGAACGTGACGGGTTGCCGGTTCGTCGAAGGTCGATGCGATCACCTCGCCGCGCACCGTGCGCTGCATCTCGGTCACCTCTTCCGGGCGCTCATCGATCAACAGCACGATCAGGTAGCACTCGGGGTAGTTGGCGGTGATGCTCTGGGCGATATTCTGCAGCATCATCGTCTTGCCCGCCTTGGGCGGTGCGATGATCAGGCCGCGCTGGCCCTTACCTATCGGCGCGACGATGTCGATCACGCGCGCGGTCAGGTCCTCGGTGCTGCCGTTGCCACGCTCCATGCGCAGGCGCTTCTCCGGATGCAGCGGGGTGAGGTTCTCGAACAGGACCTTGCTCTTAGTGTTCTCCGGCGGCTCGAAGTTGATCGAGTCGACCTTCAGTAGGGCGAAGTAGCGCTCACCATCCTTCGGTGGGCGTATGGTGCCGGCCACCGTGTCCCCAGTCTGCAGGGAGAACCGGCGGATTTGGCTCGGGGAGACGTAGATGTCATCGGGCCCAGCAAGGTAGGAGCCGTCCGGCGAGCGCAAAAAGCCGAAGCCGTCGGAGAGAATCTCCAGCACCCCCTCGCTGTAGATCGGCTCACCCGTCTTGGCGTAAGCCTTGAGGATGGCGAAGATCAGATCCTGCTTGCGCGCGCGGGCCACGTTTTCGATGCCCATGGACTCGGCGAGCGCCAAGAGCTCGGCCGCCGGTTTTTTCTTGATTTCAGTCAGATTCATGCGAGGGAAGGATTGAATGCAGAGATGCACACGACCCACAAAGGTCAGGTCAGGTCAGGTCAGGGAAGGATCGGGGTGGTGCAGAATGTGCTTTGAACGGCAGGCGAATGCCGACCGTAGAAGAAAACTAACACGCCCCGCGGGACGCGTCCAGAGCAAAGATGGACACGCCCGGGGCCAAAGCCTCAGAGCTGGCTGTCGAGGAAGGCCGCGAGCTGGGACTTGGACAGCGCGCCGACCTTGGTCGCCACCACGTTGCCGTCCTTGAACAGCATCAAGGTCGGGATGCCGCGGATACCATACTTCGGCGGGGTCCCCGGATTCTCGTCGATATTGAGCTTGGCCACCTTGACGCGCCCGGCGTACTCGCGGGCAATGTCGTCAAGAATGGGAGCAATCATGCGGCACGGGCCGCACCACTCGGCCCAGTAGTCCACCAGGACCGGCATGGTGCTTTTGATAACTTCCTGCTCGAAGCTGGCGTCAGATAGGTAAACAATATTGTCGCTCACGCGGTCGTCTCCTTCGTGGCTGTCAGGGAACCGGCCCCAAGGCCGGAATAAGTCGAATTCTGCGGGCAGGCAGAGGGCTTTGCAAGCCGCTCACGGCTCAGACCATGATGCACCGATTGCGCCCGGCTTGCTTGGCGGTGTATAGGGCCTGGTCGGCACGCTCGAACAGCGTCTCTATACTCTCTTGGGCACGCAGCTGGCTTAAGCCGCACGATAGCGTAATCCGCAATGGTTTGTCCCCATAGCGGAACGGCGCAGCGGCAATCGCCTCGCGGATGCGTTCGGCCTTGGGCAGAGCATCCACCATGCTGGTGTTAATGAACAGCATGATGAACTCCTCACCGCCATAGCGCGCGACGAAATCGGTCTCGCGCACTTCCTGCGCCAGCTTCTGCGCCACGATGCGCAGGGCCTTGTCGCCCGCCTTGTGGCCGAAGGTGTCGTTGATGGCCTTGAAGTGGTCGATATCCCACACCGCCAAGGTTAGCGGCTGTTTGTGGCGCTTGAAGCGGGCCAGTTCGAGCTTAAGGCGCGCATCCAGGGCGAGGCGGTTGGGAATGCCGGTCAGCGCGTCGATCAGCATGCGCTCGTAGCTGGCGCGCAGACTCTCGCGCAGCCCCGCAGCCTCCTTCTCCAGCAGCAGGATGCGCCCGCGCATGGCGGCAGTCTTCTGTTCCATGCGCTGGAGCAGGCGATTCTCCGAGTCGCGCAGGCTGGCCATGTGCGCCCGCAAGCGGTCGAGGCGCGTGCTGATGATGGCCTTGAGCTGGTTCACATCATTCACCGCCGTGATGTCCTGCTCCAGGCCGCGCATCTGGCTATCCACCGCATCGTGCAGCGCAAGGCGCGTCCCCGTGTCGTCATGCACCGACTGGACATCCCGGTCCAGCTCGTTGAGGGTGTCAGTGAGCTGCTTGAGGAAACCCGCTAGGTCATTCTTCTCATGCTCGAGCTGCTTGCGCATGTCATTGATCAGACCGGCTGCCCGGTCGATCAGTACCGTCGTCGCCCCCTTGCCCGGCAGCTCCCCCAGGGCTTCCAGCAGGTCGGACTTGCGCTGTTCCAGCTCGTGGGTCAGAACGACCTTTTCCAACAGCGCCGCGAGGAAGCGCCTCGCCAGCGCAGCCCGCTCGTCCAGATCGGGCGACTCCGCTGGAGCAACCTGAGACTTGCGCTCGACCTCTTCGCTGCGTGTCTCCAGGGTACGCAGTTCACCGACCAGCTCGTTCAGCTGGGCGAGCAGGCGGCGCAGGGGCAGACGCCCTTCGGGCGCGGCCTTGACCTCCTGGCGCAGGGCGGACAGACGCGCCTCGAGCAAGGGATAGGCCTTCTCCGCCGCGAGCGTAAGGCGCCCGAGGGCGAGACGGAGCAGCTCTTCCGCCATACTGAGGCGTTCGTCGCGCTCCTCGAGGGTGTGCAGGGTGTCGAGGTAACGACGCTTCCAGTCTTCGCCTTCGCTGGCTTGTGCGGTCATGACGGTTTCACAGGGTTAGGCCCGGCGGCAGCTCCACCTCTACGGCCAGGGGCAGGTGGTCGGAGTGCGGCAGGTGCAGCACCTCGGCCTCGTGCATGCGCAAGGAGGGGCTGATCAGAATGTAGTCGATCATCCGGCTGGGGCGCCAACTCGGGTAGGTATGCAGTTCCTTCTCTGGCAACAGCAGCCCCGTGCGACGGAGCAGGAGACGCATCTCGGGGGCTTGCGGCAGGCAGTTGAAATCCCCCATCAAGATGGCGTTTGGCTCGTCGGCCAGGAGGTCCGCGACGAAGTCCATCTGCCGCATGCGCGAGACGCGACCAAGGGCAAGGTGCATGACCGCCACAGTGAGCCGCGCTCCGGGTTGGCCGAAACGCGCGAGCATGACGCCCCGTCCGGGCAGAAAACCTGGCAGGGCGCGCTGCTCAACCGCGTAGGGGGGCAGCCGGGCGAGAAGCCCCAGGCTGTGCTTGGCCAAATGGCCGAGGTCGCGGTTGGTCTGGTGCTTCCAGAACGGCATCCCGGCACGTAGCGCCAGGTATTCAGCCTGATTCAGGAAGTGGCTGCGCAGGCTACCCGCATCCACCTCCTGCAGGCCGACGATATCGTACTCGCGCAGCACCTCGGCGATACGGTCGAGGTTACGCATCCGCTCTGGGGTCGGCAGCACGTGCTTCCAGCCGGCGGTGAAATATTCGCGAAAGGCGCGGCTGGCAATGCCGACCTGGATATTGTAGCTCAACAGCCGCAGCCGCTGTCCTGGATGGACCGCTGGATGGGCTGCGGCGTAGGGCATGTCGCGACGCGCAATCACATCGGGAACACCATCTCGCCCAGCCGCGCGGTCAGCTTGAGGTTCTCACTGTAGTCCACCGGCACATCAATCACGCAGATCTCTTCGCTCGCGATGGCCTCGCGCAAAACCTCCTGCAACGACACCCCCGGTTCGATACGATAGCCGCGCGCGCCGAAGGCCTCGGCCAGCTTGACGAAATCGGGGTTGCCGAAGCGGACAAAGGCGGAGCGGCCAAACTGCGCCATTTGCTTCCACTCGATCAAGCCATAGCCGCCATCGTTCCATACCAGGACGATGATCGGCGTACCCAGGCGCTTGGCCGTCTCCAGCTCCTGGACATTCATGAGGAAGCCACCATCACCGGTGGCGGCCACCACCGTGCGCTCCGGGCGCGCCAGCTTGGCAGCGATCGCTCCCGGCAAGGCGATACCCATACTGGCAAAACCGTTGGAGATGAGACAGGTATTGGGATACTCGCAGCGGAACATGCGTGCCAGCCACATCTTGTGCGCCCCCACGTCGGAGATGACGATGTCCTGGAGGTCAAGCACCGTGCGCAAATCCCAGATCAGCTTTTGCGGCTTGAGCGGGAACACGCTATCACGGGCGTGCTCGCCCATGTCGGTGATCAGCATCTGACGCAGCCTGCGAAGCGCCTGCCCCTCGTGGGGACGAGCATGCTGGGCGATGCGCTCAAGCGAGAGGCCAATATCGCCCAGCACCTCAAGGGTAACGCCATAGTGCTCGTCGATCTCGGCGGGGGTATCGTCGATGTGGAGGATGGCGCGGTCGCGAGTCGGATGCCAGAGATGCGGGTGATACTCCACCAGGTCATAACCAATGGCAATGATCAGGTCGGCATGGTCAAAGCCCACCCCGACATAATCCTTGGCCTGTAGGCCCACACTGCCTAGGGCCATGGGATGCTTGAACGGAATCACCCCCTTAGCCATAAAGGTATTCGCCACAGGGATATTGAGTCGCCCAGCAAAGGCCGTCAGTGCCTGGTGCGCACCAGCGCGAATGACCCCATGGCCGACAAGGATGATGGGGTTTTTAGCCTCCGAAATCATCCTTGCTGCCGTCATCACGGTTTCCTCGGAAGGCCATGGCCGCTGACCATCGGAATGAGGCAACGGTGTCCCCTGGGCAGCCATCTTAGCAATATTCTCCGGCAACTCGATAAAGGCTGCCCCCGGCTTAGGGGATTGCGCCAATTTGAAGGCCTTGCGGATGGTCTCCGGCACGGTGGACGGGGAGAGCACGCGGGTGGAGAACTTGGTCACCGGGCGGAACATCTCCACCAGATCGAGGACTTGATGCGACTCCTTATGCAAACGATCCGTCGAAGCCTGACCGGCGATGGCCACCAAAGGGGCATGATCCATATTGGCATCCGCCACACCGGTGATGAGGTTGGTCGCGCCGGGGCCGAGCGTCGCCAGACACACCCCGGCCTTGCCGGTCAGGCGACCATGCACATCGGCCATGAAGGCCGCACCCTGCTCATGGCGCGTGGGGATAAAGCGGATGCGGCTCTCGCGCAGGGCGTCGAGCAGGTCGAGGTTCTCTTCTCCAGGGACCCCAAAGATGGTGTCGACCCCTTCGGCCTCCAGACAACAAACAAATAATTCAGCGGTGGTCATGCACAAGCGACGCCCTTGTCAAGGAGCGTCCAGAATAAAGCCTGATGCAGGGCAACCCAAGGGGAGCGTCACTGATAGATCCGTCCCTGATGGCGCAACCAGCCCGCAGGATGCTTCCCTGCTGGGTCGCGGTGGGTCCAGTGGATGAGGCCCCCCTTAGGGTTCCACTCATACTCCCCCAAGAAGTCAACCCTATCCCCTACCGCCAAGTCCTCGATGCGCGGCGCAAGTTCAATATTATGGGCGACCAGCAGCGTTTGCCCCGAGGCCAGTCGCAGAATAAAACGCTGGTGACGATGACCGTCATTGTCGTCCTTGAGCAGTTTTTCCACCACCCCATGCCCCTGGATAAGAATATTGCTCTGCCGGTTCTTAAAGGCCTCGGCCAGGACCTGCTCAGCCCAGGCTTGGCCGATAGCAAAATCCCCCCTCGCGAGGGCCGCCAGTGGGCTACCCAGCAGGCCCACCAACACCAACCCAAGGGCGATGATACGTCGCAGGTCAAGGCGCTCCATGCTCATTGAATCCATTGCGACTCAATGCCCATCGGCCTCTTTGGTGATCAGAGCATCCACCACCTCGACCATCTTGGCATTGCTCCCCGCCAAGCTGCCCGAGGTGCGGTATTTACCCTGAACGACCATGGCCGGGACGCCCGTGATGCCGTACTGACGGGCCAATTGCTGCGCCTTGCGCACCTCGGCATCCACCGCAAAGCCGTTGAAGGCCTTAAGGAAGGACTCACGATCCACCCCGTGACTGGCGACGAAGTCGGCAATCTGCTCGGGGGTATTCAAGGGACGGCGCTCCTTATGCACGGCATCAAACAGGGCGGTATGGAGCCGCTCATCCGCGCCGAGCTGCCTTAGCGCGTAGTAGGCCTTGCTGAGCGGCACCCAGCCCGGGTTGAGGGCCACGGCCACCCGCTCGAAGCGCACGTTGGCCGGCTTTTTCGCGAGCCAGGCGTTGAGGGTGGGGTCGAAGTAGTAACAATGGCCGCAGCCGTACCAAAACAGCTCCTGCACCACCACTTCGCCGGGAGCGGCATCCACCTTCACCGGCGGATCGATGACCTCGTAATGAACCATTTCTTCCGGTGCAGCATGCACCCATCCCGCAAAGAAGATGAGCGCGAGCAGCCAGCCAAGTTTCATCATTCAACCTCCTGGTTATGGGCCGTTTACAGCGTACCGTAGGAATGCAGGCCAGAGAGGAACATGTTCACACCAAGGAAGGCGAAGGTGGTGACGAACAGGCCGACCACCGCCCACCAGGCCATCGGCGCGCCACGCCAGCCCTTAGTCAGGCGCAGGTGCAACCAGGCCGCGTAGTTGAGCCACACGATCAGCGCCCAAGTCTCCTTCGGGTCCCAGGACCAGTAGCCGCCCCAGGCCTCCGCCGCCCACATGGCGCCGAGAATAGTGGCAACGGTGAAGAAGCCGAAGCCGAGGGCGATGGCCTTGTACATCAGGTCATCCAGCACCGCGAGCTTGGGCAGGCGGTCGTTTTCCCCATCCCCGCCGAGCTTGAACTTGATCAGGTAGGCCACGCCCACCATCGCCGCCAGGGCGAAGGCACCGTAGCCAACGAAGTTGGCCGGCACGTGGATCTTCATCCAGTAGCTGTTGAGCGCGGGCACCAGCGGCTGGATGTGGTTGGCGCCGCGATCGAAGGTGTACCACAGCAGGAAGCCCACCGCGGCGGAGATCACCAGCATGACGAAGCCGCCAAGATTACGGGTGCGGAAGCGGCCCTCGTAGAACAGGTAGATCAGCGCGGTGATCACGGCGAACAGGATAAACACCTCGTACAGGTTGCTCACCGGGATGTGGCCATAGTCCACATGGATCAGGTAGGACTCGCGCCAGCGCGTCATCAGCCCGGTGAGGCCGAAAGCAGTGGCCGCCCACACAAGGGCCGAGGCAATGCGACCGATGTACTCGGCACGGGTGATCAGGGCGAGGAAATAGGTGAAGGTGGCGCCGACGTACAGCGCACTCATCCACATGATCGCGCTCTGGCTGGAGACCAGGAACTTGAGGAAGAAGTCTTTACCCTGTACCGCATTGAGCGCCTCCAGGCCGACCGAGAGCTGATCGCCAAAATAGACGCCGTAGCGCCACAGGGCGATGCCGCTCATCACTGCGACCGCTAGGGTTAGCCCCTGCATGCTGCGCCAGAACCAGCCGAACGTAGCAAGCGACAGGGTGGCACCGATCAGGATGCCGACTTCGTAGCCATCCATGTGCTGGTTGAAAGCGGCCAGCACGCCGAAACCGGCACCCAGCACGGCGACCAGCCAGAGGATGTCCAGCGAACGGACGTGCCGCGCGGCTGGCGACTGCCCGAGGGGCTGGCGCATGACATCAAGGTTGGCGGACATGAAAACCTCCCGTGGTTCGGTAATGTGGTTACGCATGGTCGGCCGCAAGGGGATGGCCGCCCGCGCCGCTGAGGCGGAGCTCCAACCGCTCGCGCAATTGGGCCGCGGCCTGCTGCATGTCGATGGTCTTGCGATGGCTGGTGGTGGCGAACAGCACGCGCGCCCCGCTTTCGTTCTCGCGCACCAGCACCCAGGCACGGCGCGGATGCAGATAAAAGAGCATGAACACCCCCAGGGTCAAGAGCACGCTGCCAAAATAGACCACCGCCTTGCCGGGAGATTTGGTGACCTGCAGGCCGGAGGCCTGGATGTGCTCAAAGCCGGTCATCTGCAGATAGATGGGCGAACCGTACAGCGCGAGGGCGTTGATAGCTGTGACCGCGTCGGCGAGGAAGCGTTCATCCTGTTCGGTCGGCGCCTCGATGCCCCGCTCGGCGAGCAGTTCAACATACATTCGTCCGAGCACCGTCTGCAGCACGCGCACGCTGGTCTCGAAGGCCTGCTGCAATTGCTCGGCGGGCACGCGCTTCTCAAGGTCCGTGCCGATGGCGTCGTAGCCACCCTCGACGAAGCGGCCGACCATGGCGCGGATGGACTCACTGGCCGCTGGCAGCTTCGCGGCCTCGGGATTGATCTCCTCCAGCATCGCCTGCACCGCCCGCGCAACGCGCTCTGGGTCGTGCAGGCGGGCATAGTAGGCCATAAAGGTATCCAGTCGATTGTCACGGTCTGCCGGCAAGTAGAGGTAGCGCATCGGTGCGCCGACCTGCTCGCGCATACCCGAGATGAACACCGGCCGACCATCCATGACCACCGGGTTCATGTAATTCTCGTACTCGCGCGCCTGGCCGGCGGCATCGCGTATCCGGAACACCATGCTCGGACCAAAGTTCTTCTGTTCGACCTTGCCGCCCTCGCCTTCGACCGGGTTGATGTTGAACAGGCGGAAGTCGTTCAGCTCCAGCGTGTAGCGCTGCCCACCGAGGGAGAAGGGGATGTCCTGGAAGATGGCCCCCTGAATATCCTGCACCGCACCACTCTGACCGAGTAGCTGCCAGGCCCGCAGGGCAAGCTTGGAGCCACCATCGCCGAAGCTGGCCTGGTAGATCGCATATCCCTTATAGATCAGCGGATGGTTGACCGAGATGGTCTGGGCCACGGGTTTGTTCGGGCTGGCGGGGTCGTGGATGACGAGATCGCTCTCGTAGGACTTCGGCTGACCGTTGATGTAGTGCTCGATGCGGAAGTCCTTCACCTCGATGGCAAACGGCAGCTCCTGCACCACGTAGCCGTCACGCACGTTGAGGAACAGCACCGAGCTCTGCTGCCCTTCCGGGATATTCACATTGCCGCGGAAGCTGGGGTTGGAGGCTGGGACACGACTCTCTGGCGGCACCTGAGACACCGGCACCGGACGGGTTTCCACCACCAGGTCCCCTTTGAGCTCACGCAACGCCAGCCAGATACGCGAATCCAGCACGCCCCCCACCAGGATGATAACAATGGCCACGTGGGTGAAGATGTAGCCGAGCCGCTGCAAGGCCCCCTTGCGCCCGGCGATCAGGTAGCCCTCGGCCACGCGGGTCTCGCGCACATTGAAGCCGGACTCAAGCAGGGTGCGACGCCCCTCGATCGCGGCGGCCTCGACGCTCACGGGAACCTGCCACTCGGCATGCCCAGGGATGCTGCGCAGCGACTTCTCCTGCGCGTGCAGACGGTAGTCGCGCATCTCGCGCAGCATGCCCGGCGCATTGCGGATCACGCAGGCGCTGGTGGAGATAACCAAAAAGCCGAGGATGGCGAGGAACCAAGGGGCGGAGTAGACATCGTACAGCCCAAGGGTGCGAAACACCTCGAACCAGAACGGACCGAACTTCATCAGGTAGTCGCCATACGGCTGGTTCTGCTGCAACACTGTACCAATGACGGAGGCCAGTGCGACCGCCACCAACAGGATGATGGCCAGATTCATCGAACCGAGAAAGGCCATCAGTTGGCGGCTGGAAGAATGCGTAGGGATCTGAGTCATGCCGGGCTATCGAGGATGGGACAGAGCCTCCGCCAGAGGGAGGAGACCAGTACGCACCCTTGTTGGAGAAGGCTGCGCGTGCGGAGGTTCCGCGCTCAGTACAAGGTAGCGGTGTAGGCGGCCAGGGCCCGGATATCTTCATCGCTAAGCTTAGTTGCGATCTGGCGCATGACCGCTTGAGCGTCATTAGCCCGGCTGCCGTCGCGGAAGGCCTTGAGGGTGAGCTCGGTGTAAGCGGCATACTGGGAGCGCAAGGCGGGATAGCCCGCACCCGGATTGCCATAGCCTTGATGGCCATGACAAGCCGCGCAGGCCGCTACCCCCTTGGCCGCATCCCCAGCCTGATACAGCCGCTTGCCACGGGCGATGAGCTCGGCGTCCTGCCCCTCGGCCGGCAGGGCGCTCTTGGCCTGGGAGGCGTAGTAGGCGCCGAGGTTCGCCATGTCCTCCTCGGTGAGCGGGGCCGCCATGCCGGCCATCATGGCATTGGCACGCACCCCCGCCTTGTACTCGCGCAACTGCTTGGCGATGTAGTTGGCATGCTGGCCGGCCAGCGAAGGGAAGGCGGCATTGGCGCTGTTGCCGTTGGCGCCATGGCAGCCGGCACAGGCCGCAGCTTTGGCCTGTCCCGCGGCGACCTCCCCCGCCGCTTGGGCGGGCAGAGTCGAGGCGAACATCATGGCAACGGCAATCATCAGACGGGTAGTCATGGCCCTCTCCCAGGTTGCGGCACCTAAAAGTCTTTGGATTTTAGTCAGCCCCAAGGGCTTGTCCACTACGGAACTGGCATAAAATGGCCGCATGCAGAACGAAGACCCCCAACTCCGCGCCTATTTTGCCCGTGCAAGCTTCCTTAAG
>JARJMX020000049.1 GCA_029335925.2 Gammaproteobacteria bacterium | reverse complement strand
GGCTCCTACGGGGTCATGAGAGGGCTTGCATTGGCAGGCCCCAGCCCCTACAGTGCGCCCCGAGTCGGCCAGACCATCGCTGTGTCCCTTGCGGGCATGGAGGAAAGTCCGGGCTCCATAGGGCAGGGCGCCAGGTAACGCCTGGGGGGCGCGAGCCCACGGAAAGTGCCACAGAAAACATACCGCCTACGTCCGCAAGGACCGGTAAGGGTGAAAAGGTGCGGTAAGAGCGCACCGCGAACGCTGGTAACAGCGTCGGCAGGGAAAACCCCGCCCGGAGCAAGACCAAATAGGGGGGCGTTGACGCGGCCCGCCGAGCCCCCGGGTAGGTTGCTCGAGCCGCGTGGTGACACGCGGCCCAGATGAATGATGGTCCTCGACAGAACCCGGCTTATCGGCTGACTCGACTTCTTCCAGACGCCCTCCCTCGCGGAGGGCGTTTTCTTTTAAACCTGGATCTCAATACCTGAGCTTAAGTAATTGAATTGTATGGGAATGTGGGTTGCGTTTTTCGTTTATGAGATGCTGCTAACCCATTGTGAATAAAGAATTTTTTCTTGGAATGCAGTTGCAGATGCCGAGTTGGGTGGATATAGTGGTGGCAAGTGGAAATAAGTGGGAAAAGGTGGGGCTTCCGCCATGTTCCGTGGGATCAGCAACCTCAGCCTTGATGCCAAGGGGCGTTTCACGGTGCCGACGCGCTATCGCGAACCCTTGGCGGTGCAGTGCGAGGGGCAAGTCATCATCACGGTAGCCCCCGAAGATCCATGCTTGGTGATTTACCCCATGCCGGTCTGGCTCGAGATCGAACGTCAACTGGATGCCCTGCCGGGTACGAACCGTCGAGCCACACGTATCAAGCGCCTGTTGATTGGGCATGCCACGGAACTGGCCCTGGATGCCAGCGGTCGCCTGCTCGTGCCGCCCGAGCTGCGTACCTACGCCGCGCTCGACAAGGACGCTGTGTTGGTCGGTCAGGGGAAAAAATTCGAACTGTGGGATAAGGAAGCCTGGAGCAAGGCCATGTATGCCCAGGACGGCGAGGACGAGGTTGAAGGTCCCGATGCCCTCGAGATCATTGCCCTATGAGCAGTTCCACGTCGCATCAGCCGGTCATGTTGGACGAGGTCCTTGAGGTGCTCGGGCTTCGGTCTGATGGCATCTATGTGGACGCTACCTTCGGGCGCGGCTGGCACAGCGGGGCCATACTCGAGCGCCTGGGGCCGGCCGGCCGTCTGATCGCGCTGGATCGCGACCCTGAGGCCGTGGCCGAGGCGCATCGCCGCTTCGGTACGGATGCGCGCTTGACCATCGTTCATGCCCCGTTCTCATCCCTGCGCAAGGCGCTTGAGCCGTTGGGTGTGTGGGGGCGGGTGGATGGGCTCCTGCTCGACCTAGGCGTGTCCTCGCCTCAGCTGGATACAGCCGAGCGCGGCTTTAGTTTTATGCGTGATGGCCCGCTCGACATGCGCATGGACCCCTCGCACGGCGAGAGTGCTGCCGATCTCTTGGCGCGCATCGACGAAGGCGAGCTTGCCGATATTCTCTGGCGCCTCGGCGAGGAGCGCTTCTCACGCCGCATCGCCCGTGCGATCGTCCAGGCACGGGGCGAGACCCCGATCACCCGTACCGCCCAGCTGGCCGAGATCATCGCCGCCGCCGTGCCTAGGCGTGAGCCCGGCAAGCATCCGGCCACGCGCAGCTTCCAGGCCCTGCGCCTGTGGATCAACCAGGAGCTGGCGGAACTTGAGGCGGTGCTGCCCCAGGCGCGCGAGGCGCTCGCCATCGGCGGCCGCCTGGCGGTGATCAGCTTCCACTCGCTGGAAGACCGCATGGTCAAGCATTTCCTGCGCGGCGAGCGTGCCCCCGAGCTGCCGCGCGAGATCCCTTTGATGGCTGCACCGGCGCCTGCGGTCTGGCGCACGCTTGTCCGGGCGCAAAAGGCCTCCGCTGCTGAGGTGATGGCCAACCCCCGTGCCCGCAGCGCCGTGCTGCGCGTGGCGGAGAAACGGGCATGAAGCTGGTGGCGCTGCTGTTGTGGGTAGGTTGTCTGCTGTCCGCCATCGGTGTGGTGCAGGCCGAGCACCGCGAGCGCAAGTATGTGCTCGCGTATGAGAAGGCCATCCAGCATCGCGACGAACTCGAGATCGAATGGGAGCGCCTGCAGCTGGAGGAGGCGGCCCTGGCGGCCCATGGGCGGGTGGATGCCCTCGCCCGCGAGCGCCTGCATATGGCGCCTCCGAGGCGTGAGGCTGTGTTGATAGTGGTTCGATGATCGGGCTTCGCGCACTCATGCAGGCATTGGGGCGTTGCGACTGGCGCTACGGTACGGTTGTTGTGCTGTTCTTCGCGCTGGCTAACGTCATGCTTTGGCGCGCGGTCTATCTGAAGATTACCGAGCGCGATTTCCTTGAGCAGCAGGGTGGCATGCGCTATGAGCGCGTGCAGGAGATCTCTGCACACCGCGGCCAGATCCTCGACCGCAACGGTGAGCCGCTGGCGGTGAGTACGCCGATGGAGACGGTGTGGGTCAATCCGCGCGAGCTCATGCCTGCGCTCGATCGCCTGCCCGAGCTTGCTCACGTCCTTGGTCTGGATGTCCAGCGTCTGCGCGCCCAAGTGCAGCAGAACGCCGAGCGCCGCTTCCTCTACATCAAACGCCAGATCACTCCCGAGGAGGGGGCACAGGTCAAAGCGCTGCGCATTCCCGGGGTCAATACCCGCCGGGAATACCGGCGTTTCTATCCGACCGGTGAGGTGACGGCGCACGTCCTCGGCTTTACCAATATCGACGATCAGGCGCTGGAAGGTATCGAGCGCACCTATGACCACTGGCTGCGTGGCGAACCCGGTGCGCGGCGTGTCATCCAGGACCTCCATGGCGGCGTGGTCGAGCAGCGCGAACTGATCCGCGAGGCCCGTCCCGGTAACGACCTGGTGCTGTCGCTCGATCGTCGTCTGCAGTATCTCGCCTACCGCGAGCTCAAGGCCGCGGTGCAGGCCAACAAGGCGAAGGGCGGGACTGCGGTGCTTCTCGATGTGCGCACCGGCGAAATCCTCGCCATGGTCAACCAGCCCTCCTTCAATCCGAACGACCGCGCCAGCATCCGTCCGGACCTGACCCGCAACCGCGCGGTGATCGATGCCTTCGAGCCAGGCTCGACCATGAAGCCGTTTTCGGTGGCGGTGGGGCTGGAGAGCGGCAAGTTCAGACCAGACACACCCATCGACACCCATCCGGGGTTTATGAAGGTTGACCGCTTCACCATCCGCGACCACCACAACTACGGCCTGCTGGACGTGACCGGCGTGATCCGCAAGTCGAGCAACATCGGTGTGACCAAGATTGCCATGGCCGTTGGCCCGGAGGCGTTATGGCGCTTCTACGATGCCCTGGGACTGGGGCGGGTAACCGGCACCGGTTTTCCCGGCGAGTCGAGCGGACGGCTGCGCCATTTTCGTGACTGGAATGCCTCCGACATTGCCACCCATGCCTACGGCTACGGTATGAGCGTCACCGCCCTGCAACTGGTACGCGCCTATGCCGCGATTGCCCATGACGGGGTGCTGATGCCGGTCTCCTTCCTTAAGGTGGAGCAGCCCCCCGAGGGCAAGCGGGTGATGAACCCGCATGTGGCGCAGGCCCTGCGGGTAATGATGGAAGAGGTGGTCAAGGCGGGCGGCACCGGCACCAAGGCACAGGTGTCTGGTTACCGCGTGGCGGGCAAGACCGGCACCGCGCACAAGTCGGAGGCTGGCGGCTATGCGGAGGATAAATATGTGTCCGTGTTCGCGGGGCTCGCGCCGGCCTCCAACCCTCGTCTCGCGCTGGTGATCATGATCGACGAACCCAGCACCGGGGTGTACTACGGTGGCCAGGTGGCCGGCCCCGTGTTCTCCGCGATCATGGAAGAGGCCCTGCGCATCCTCAATGTCGCGCCCGATGCCATGACTCCGGCCACGGTGGTCAGTGCGCCGTCAACGGGGGGGCAGGGCTGATGGCCATGCTGCTCTCGCGTCTCCTGGATGGGCTGGTTGCGGTCGAGGCCAAGGATGATCGACCGATCCTCGGCCTGTGCGCCGACAGCCGCCGCGTCCAGCCGGGCCATCTGTTCATCGCCCGCCGGGGCGAGCGCTTCCACGCTCTCGACCATGCGCCGGAGGCCGTCGGCCGCGGGGCGGTCGCCATTCTGGCCGCCGAGGGCGATGCCGCCGGGCTGCGCGCCGCCCTCGGCGTGCCGGTGTTCGTGCTGGAGGATCTCGTTCCGGCACTCGGCAAGCTGGCTGACCGCTTCCACAACGAGCCGTCCAAGGCGGTGCGCGTGATCGGCGTCACCGGCACCAACGGCAAGACCTCGGTGACCCACTTCATCGCCCAGGCCCTCGCCCTGGCGGGGCAGCCTTCCGGCCTCATCGGCACCCTTGGCATGGGGCCGTGGGATACGCTGCGTCCGGCCACCCACACTACCCCGGATGTGCTCGCCGTGCACGCGGAGCTTGCACGCCAGCGCGATGCGGGCGTGCGTTACGTGGCGATGGAGGTCTCCTCCCACGCCCTTGACCAAGGGCGCGTGGCCGGAGTGCGCTTCCGCGCCGCAGTGTTCACCAACCTGACCCACGACCACCTCGACTACCACGGCGATCTGTATGCCTATGCACGGGCCAAGTGCCGTCTGTTCGAGGAGCGGAAGCCGGAGGCCGCCATCCTGAACATGGACGATGCCCTCGGCCGCGAGCTGCTGGAAGGTCTGCAGGGGCGCATGCCGCTGTGGGCCTATGGTCTCGGGGCACAACCCTGGTCCGCCGGTGGTGCTTCGGTGGTCGAGGCTCGCGGCCTGCGCCTGGACGTCGCGGGGATCCGTATCGACCTGCACACCCCGCTGGGCAAGGGTGTGCTTACGAGCCCGCTTATGGGCGAGTTCAATGCCAGCAACCTGCTCGCTGCCCTGGCCACGCTGCTGGAGCTCGGCATGCCGCTGCCTGATGCCTTGGTCCATCTCGGTCGGGTTGCGGCGCCAGCCGGGCGGATGGAGCGTTTCATGGCGCCGGGGCGTCCGTGGGTGGTGATCGACTACGCCCACACCCCGGATGCCCTCGACAAGGCCTTGCGCACCCTGCGTCGCCATGCCGCAGGGCGGCTCATCGTTGTGTTCGGCTGCGGCGGCGAGCGGGACGCGGCCAAGCGTCCGCGCATGGGACAGGTCGCGTCCAGTCTCGCGGATCGCGTGGTGCTGACCGACGACAACCCGCGCGGCGAGGATGGCGAGGCGATTATCCGCGCCATCCTCGCCGGCATGCCGGAGGGTGGCGATGTGGTCATCGAGCGCGACCGCCGCCGAGCGATCACCCTCGCGGTGGCCCAGGCGGCGCCGGAAGACATTGTCCTCGTCGCTGGCAAGGGGCACGAGGATTACCAAGAGATTGCCGGGGAACGCCGCCCCTTCAGCGATCGCGCCGTCGTGCTCGAACTTCTGGGGGAGGGAGCATGTTGAAGATGACCCTCGCCCAGATGGCTCAGGTCGTGGGTGGCAACCTGCATGGCCCGGCCGAGCTTACGGTCCGCGGCCTGTTCACCGATACCCGCAAGCCCGAGTCGGGGGCCTTGTTCGTTGCCTTGCGCGGTCCGCGCTTCGATGCACACGCGTTCCTCGCCACGGCCGCCGAGCAGGGCGCCGCAGCCGCGCTAGTCGAACGCAGACAGGAGATCGCGCTGCCGCAGATCGTGGTCGACGACTCCCGCCTGGGGCTCGGTCGTCTGGCCGCCGCCTGGCGTGCTGGCTGGCCGGGGCGGCTCGTAGCTCTGACCGGCTCCAACGGCAAGACGACCACCAAGGAGATGCTCGCCGCCATCCTGCGCGAGCGCGGACCAACCCTGGCCACGCGCGGCAACCTGAACAACGATATCGGTGTCCCGCTGATGCTGGCCGAGCTCGATCCCGACCAATCCTTTGCCGTGCTTGAAATGGGCGCCAATCATCCAGGCGAGATCGCTTACCTTACCCATCTTGCCCGCCCTAACGTGGCGCTGGTGACCAACACCGGCCGCGCGCATCTGGAGGGGTTCGGCGGGCTGGAGGGGATCATTTGCGCCAAGGGCGAGATCTATGGCGGACTCCGCGAGGGTGGCATCGCGCTGGTCAATGTTGACGACGCCGGCGCCGCCTGCTGGCAGGCACTGAACAAGGACCGGGCCACGCTGACCTTCGGCATGCATCATCCGGCCGACATCCAGGGGCGCTGGCAGGCCGTGCCTGCGGGCGGGCAGCTGGTGCTGCAAACCTCGGCTGACAAGGTGACCATCGAGCTGAAGGTGGCTGGCGAGCACAACGCCCGCAACGCCCTGGCCGCCGCCAGTGCCGCGCTGGCGCTCGGCTTCGAGCTCGAAGAGATCAAGGCTGGGCTGGAGTCTTTCGGCGGGGTGCCGGGCCGTCTGCAGCGCAAGCGTGGCCCGGAAGAGAGCGTGCTGTGGGACGACACCTACAACGCCAACCCGGACTCGCTGCGCGCCGGCATCGAGGCCGTGCGCGGGCAGGGCGGGGAGACTTGGCTGGTGCTGGGCGACATGGGCGAACTCGGGCCAGAGAGCGCCGTGCTGCATGCCGAATCCGGCCGCCTGGCCCGCATGCTTGGCGTGGCCCGCCTGTTTGCCGTCGGGCCGCTTGCCCTGCATGCCGCGCAGGCCTTCGGCCCCGGCGCGGAACATTTCACCACCATTGAAACCCTCATCGCCGCCCTCGATGAGGCGCTGCGCCCGAAGGTCCATGTCCTGATCAAGGGGTCGCGTTCTTCACGCATGGAGCGTGTGGTCCAAGCCCTGGAGGAGCCTTCATGCTGACCGCCCTGTTCGATCAGCTCAGCCACTTTTATAGCGGCTTCAATGTCTTTCAGTACATCACCCTGCGCGCCATCCTGGGGGTGCTGACCGCGCTGGCGATCGCCTTGCTGGTTGGGCCGTGGATGATCCGCAAACTCGCGGAACTCAAGTTCGGCCAGCAGGTGCGCACCGACGGCCCGCAGACCCACCTGTCCAAGTCCGGCACGCCGACTATGGGCGGGGCGCTGATCCTGGTGGCGATCGCGGCCTCCACCCTGCTGTGGGGCAACCTCGCCAACCGTTACGTGTGGGTCGTGCTGCTGGTGACCTTGGCCTTCGGCGTAGTCGGCTGGATGGATGACTGGCTTAAGATCAGCAAAAAGAACAGCAAGGGGCTACCGGCGCGTTGGAAGTATTTTTGGCAGTCGGTGATCGGCCTGGCCGCGGCCGTCTACCTCTACGCCAGCGCGCAGACTCCGGCCGAAACCAGCCTGCTCATCCCGATGCTCAAGAATGTGCTGATTCCGCTTGGCTTCGGCTACGTCGTACTGACCTACTTCGTTATTGTCGGCACCAGCAATGCGGTTAACCTCACCGATGGCCTGGATGGCCTTGCCATTCTGCCGACCGTGCTGGTGGCCGGCGCCCTGGCGGTGTTCGCCTATCTGACCGGCAACATCAAGTTTGCCGAGTACCTTGGCATTCCCTATGTCGCCGGAGTGGGGGAGCTGGTGGTGTTTCTTGCCGCCATCGTTGGCGCAGGGCTGGGCTTCCTCTGGTTCAACACTTATCCGGCCCAGGTGTTCATGGGCGATGTCGGCGCGCTGGCCTTAGGGGCGGCGCTCGGCACCGTGGCGGTGATGGTGCGTCAGGAGATCGTGCTGTTCATCATGGGTGGCATCTTCGTGCTGGAGACCGTGTCGGTGATGCTGCAGGTGGTCTCGTTCAAGCTGACCGGCAAGCGCATCTTCCGCATGGCGCCCATCCATCATCACTTCGAGCTCAAGGGCTGGCCCGAGCCTAAGGTGATTGTGCGCTTCTGGATCATCACCGTGATTTTGGTGCTGATTGGGCTCGCCACCCTGAAGGTGCGCTGAAGATGGTATCCGCAGCGGACATCCTGATCGTCGGCCTGGGCCAAACCGGGCTCTCGGTGGCGCGTTTTTTGGCGCGGCAGGGGCTGCCTTTTGCCGTGGCCGACAGCCGGATGGAACCGCCGGGCCTGGCGGAACTGCGCGCTGAATGTCCGCAGGCCGCCGTCCATCTCGGCCCGTTCGAGGCGGAGCTGTTTGTAGGCTTCCGCACCCTGGTGGTCAGTCCTGGCATCGCGGTGGCCGAGCTCGCCGTCCAGGCCGCGGCGGCTGCAGGTGCGGAGATCCTCGGGGACATCGAACTGTTTGCTCGTCACGTCAAGGCTCCGATCATCGCCATCACCGGCTCGAATGGCAAGAGCACCGTGACCACCCTGGTCGGCGAGCTGCTGGCCGCCGCCGGCCACAAGGTTCGGGTCGGCGGTAATCTTGGCACGCCGGCGCTCGACCTGCTGGCCGGTGAACCTGCCGAGTTCTATGTGCTGGAGCTTTCCAGCTTCCAGCTGGAGACGACATCCAGCCTCAAGGCTGCAGCGGCTGTCGTGCTCAATGTGAGCGAAGATCATATGGATCGCTACCTGAGCCTTGCCGCCTATGCTAAGGCCAAGGGCCGGATCTACCGCCATGCGGCTGCAGCGGTGGTCAATCGTGAGGATGCGTGGAGCCTGCGTCTGGCCGCATCGACTGGGGTTACGCAGCCGGTCAGCTTTGGCCTCGATGCCCCCGCCCCGGGGCACTGGGGGCTGATCGAGCACGACGGCCAGATCTGGCTTGCTTACGGCGACCGGCCGCTGGTGCGTGAGTGTGAACTGACCCTGCGCGGCCGACACAATATGGCCAATGCCCTGGCTGCCCTGGCCTTGGTCGAGGCGGTGGGCGTGGATCCTGCGGCCGTGCTCGATGCCCTGCGCGGTTTCGCCGGGCTGCCGCATCGCAGTCAGTTCGTCGGCCACTTCCACGGTCTTGACTGGGTCAACGATTCGAAGGGCACCAACGTGGGCGCCACCGCGGCCGCGCTGGCCGGACAGACCGCGCCTGTGGTGCTGATCGCCGGGGGGCAGGGCAAGGGCCAGGACTTTACTGTGCTGCGCCCGCTGCTCACCGCCAAGGCCCGTGGAGTGGTGCTGATCGGTCAGGACGCTGACCTGATTGAGGCAGCCTGGGCAGGTGGAGTACCCATCGTCCGCGCCAAGGACATGGGCGAGGCGGTCTTGATGGCGGCGGAGCTTGGCCGGCCGGGCGATGTCGTGCTGCTCTCACCGGCCTGTGCGAGTTTCGATATGTTCAAAAATTATGCCCACCGGGGCGAGGTCTTCGCCGCTGAGGTTCGCCGGAGGTTTGGCACATGAGCCGGCTGCTGGTGACCGACCGTCTCGCCACCCGCATCGATCCCGCCGAGGCGGCCAAGCGCCCCCCGCTTGCGCTCCGTGGCGAGGGCACACGCATCGACGGTCTGCTGCTGGTAGCCGCACTCGCGCTCTTGAGCGTGGGACTTGTGATGGTGACCTCCGCCTCGGTGGCCCTGTCCGACAAGATCGGCTCGCCCTACCATCACGCCCTTCGCCAGACCTTGTTTGCGGCAGCAGGGCTTGTGCTGGGGGTGTACACCCTCTGGCGGGTGGATCTTGCCTTTCTCGAGCGGTATCGCTACCTGTGGCTGCTACTGGCGTGGCTGGTGCTGGTCATGGTGTTGTTGCCGGGTATCAGCCACGTGGTCAATGGTTCACGCCGCTGGATCGGCTTCGGCCCCATCAACCTGCAGGCCTCGGAGCCGGCCCGCCTGCTGTTGATCTTCTATCTTTCGGCCTATCTTGCGGCCAAGCGCGAACTGGTGAGCACCACGCTCAAGGGTTTTGGCATGCCCATCATCGCGCTGGTGGTGGCCGCAGGGCTCTTGATGCTGGAGCCGGATCTTGGCGCCACGGTGGTGCTGATGGCCACCGGCCTGACCATGCTGTTCCTCGCCGGTGCTCAGCTGCGCTGGATGATCCTGCTGATCCTTGGCGGCATCGGCTTGCTGTACCTCGCGGTGGTCTTTGAGCCCTATCGTATGCGGCGTTTCATCGGTTTTACCGACCCCTGGGCCGATCCATTGGATACGGGTTTTCAGCTCTCGATGGCGCTGATTGCCATCGGTCGCGGCGGTTGGCTTGGAGTTGGGCTAGGGGAGAGCGTGCAGAAGCTGTTCTACCTGCCCGAGGCGCACACCGATTTCATCTTCTCGGTGCTGGCCGAGGAGCTGGGGTTGCCGGGGATGGTGGGACTGATCCTGCTCTACGGCCTATTTCTTGCGCGCGGCTTCGCCATCGGTCGGCTGGCTGAGCAGGTGGGGCTGCCGTTCGGGGCCTTCATGGCTTACGGCATCAGCACCTGGATCGGGCTGCAGGCCTTCATCAACATGGGCGTCAACATGGGCCTTTTGCCGACCAAGGGTCTGACCCTGCCGTTCATCAGCTACGGCGGCAGCTCGCTGGTCATGATGTGCGTCGCGACGGCCTTGCTGCTGCGGATCTACCACGAGGCGACCGACCCGGTGCGGCTGGCCGCCGTCCAAGGCCGGGGGGTGCAGAGTCAGGTTGAAGGACGCAAGAATGCCATACCTTCGACGCGGAGGGTCTCGGCATGAGCCAGCCGGTGATGATCATGGCCGGCGGCACCGGCGGTCACATCTTGCCGGCCCTGGCGGTCGCGCGGCTCCTCCGCGAGCGGGGCATCCCGGTGCTGTGGCTGGGCAGCCGGGGGGGGATGGAGGCGCGGATGGTGCCCGAATCGGGGTTCGAGCTCGTTGAGGTCGAGATCGGCGGCGTGCGCGGCAAGGGTTGGGGCACACGCCTGGCCGCGCCATGGCGCCTGCTTAGGGC
>JARJMX020000021.1 GCA_029335925.2 Gammaproteobacteria bacterium | reverse complement strand
ACCTTGCGCGTGTCGGCTCCGGGGCGCGCGCCGGGAATGCGGTCGTAGCCTGCCTCTAAGATGTCCGCCACCCTCTTGCGGATGCCTTGCGGGGTGATGCCATGCGCCTGGTTGAAAGCGATCTGCTTGGCGCGGCGGCGTTCGGTCTCCTCAATGGCCCGCCGCATGGAGCCGGTGATGGTATCGGCATAGAGGATGACCTTGCCGTTGACGTTGCGTGCGGCGCGGCCGATCGTCTGGATCAGCGAGCGCTCGGAGCGCAAGAAGCCCTCCTTATCGGCATCGAAGATGGCGACCAGCGATACCTCGGGGATATCCAGGCCTTCGCGCAGCAGGTTGATCCCCACCAGCACGTCGAAGGTGCCAAGGCGCAGGTCCCGGATGATCTCCACCCGTTCCACCGTATCGATGTCCGAGTGTAGGTAACGTACCTTCACTCCGTGGTCATGCAGGTACTCAGTCAAGTCCTCCGCCATGCGCTTGGTGAGGGTGGTGACCAGCACCCGCTCGCCCTTCTTGGCACGTAGGTTGATCTCGGACAGCACGTCATCGACCTGGGTGGCAACCGGACGCACCTCCAGCACCGGGTCAACCAGGCCGGTCGGGCGCACCACCTGCTCGACCACTTGGTCGCTGTGTTCGAGCTCGTAGTCCGCGGGGGTAGCGGAGATGTAAATGGTTTGCGGCATGATGCGCTCGAACTCATCGAAGCGCAGCGGACGGTTGTCCAGCGCGGAAGGTAGGCGGAAACCGTAGTTGACCAAGGTTTCTTTGCGCGAGCGGTCGCCCTTGTACATGGCGCCGAGCTGCGGCACGGTCACGTGCGATTCATCGATCACCAGCAGGGCGTCCGGCGGCAGGTAGTCGTACAGGCAAGGCGGCGGCTCGCCGGCGGCCCGCCCGGAGAGGTAGCGCGAGTAGTTCTCGATGCCATTGCAGTAACCAAGCTCTGCCATCATCTCCAAGTCGTACTGAGTGCGCTGCTCGAGCCGTTGCGCCTCCACCAGCCGGTTGGAAGCGCGCAGCTCGGCCACACGTTCCTTGAGCTCCTCCTTGATCAGCTCCATCGCCTTGACGATCCTCTCCTTGGGAGTGACGAAGTGGTTGGAGGGGTAGACCGTGTAGCGCGGCAGGCGGCGCAGCACCTCGCCGGTCAGCGGGTCGAACAGGGTGATCTGCTCGATCTCGTCGTCGAACAGCTCCACCCGCACCGCCTCGCGATCGCTCTCCGCCGGATGGATGTCGATGACATCGCCGCGCACGCGGAAGGTGCCGCGGCGAAAATCGATATCGTTGCGGGTGTACTGCATGTCGGAGAGGCGGCGCAGGATGGCTCGCTGGTCGATGCGGTCCCCCTTCGATAGGTGGAGGATCATCTTCAGGTAGGCCTCGGGGTCACCTAGGCCGTAGATGGACGACACGGTGGCGACGATGATGACGTCCCGCCGCTCGAACAGGGCCTTGGTAGCGGACAGGCGCATCTGTTCGATGTGCTCGTTCACTGAGGAGTCCTTCTCGATGTAGGTGTCCGAGGCAGGGACGTAGGCCTCCGGCTGGTAGTAGTCAAAGTAGGAGACGAAGTATTCCACCGCATTGTGCGGAAAGAAGCCCTTCATCTCGCCGTAGAGCTGCGCGGCGAGGGTCTTGTTATGCGCCAGGATCAGGGTGGGGCGCTGCACCTGCTGGATCACGTTGGCGATGGTGAAGGTCTTGCCTGAGCCGGTCACCCCGAGCAGGGTCTGGCCGGCGAGTCCCGCGTTGATGCCCTCCACCAGCTGGCGGATCGCCTTCGGCTGGTCGCCTGCTGGGGCATAAGGAGATACGAGCTGGAAGGGTTTGGCAGAGCGTCGATCGGACATAAAGGGCTGCGTACAGTAAAATACGAAGAATTTTGTCGGGCATCATGCCCATCCTGAGATTTTGCGAACACTTGAGGCCTGCTTCTTGGACATCCAACTGTCGTATCGCGTTCAACGGGTCCGCCCCTCGCCCACCCTCGCCGTCTCCGCCCTCGCCGCCAAGCTCAAGCTTGAGGGCCGCGACATCATCAGCCTGGGCACCGGCGAGCCGGATTTTGACACCCCGCGCCATATCCGTGACGCCGCCATCGAGGCGATCAACAAGGGCTTCACCCGCTACACCCAGGTGGACGGCATCCCCTCGCTGAAGAAGGCAATCATCGACAAGCTCGAGCGCGATAACGGCCTTAAGTACGCACCTAACCAGATCCTCGTCTCGGTGGGCGGCAAGCAGAGTTTCTATAACCTGGTCATGGCCCTGCTGGACGAAGGCGACGAGGTCATCATCCCCGCGCCGTACTGGGTGTCCTACCCGGACATGGTCCTGTTGGCTGATGGCCATCCGGTCATTGTCGAGACCAAGCAGTCTCAGGGCTTCAAGCTCTCTCCCGAACAGCTTGAGGCTGCCATCTCTCCGCGTACCAAGCTGTTCGTGCTCAATAGCCCCTCCAACCCCACCGGAGTGGCCTACACTCGCAAGGATCTGGAGGCGCTGGGCGAGGTGCTGCGCCGTCATCCGCAGGTGCTGATTGCCACGGATGACATGTACGAAAAAATCCTCTGGGCTGAGGAGCCATTCTGTAACATCGTCATGGCCTGTCCCGACTTGTATGAACGCACCATCGTGCTCAATGGGGTATCGAAGGCTTACGCCATGACCGGTTGGCGTATTGGCTATGCCGCAGGCCCGGCCAAGCTCATCAATGCCATGGCCAACGTGCAATCGCAGAGCACCTCTAACCCCACATCCATCTCCCAGGTGGCGGCCGAGGCGGCCCTCAAGGGCGGGGATGAGTGCATCAAGCCGATGGTCCAGGCCTTCAAGGCCCGCCATGACTTCGTCGTTGCCGCGCTCAACGCTATGCCGGGCGTGTCCTGCCTGCCGAGTCAGGGGGCTTTTTATGGCTTCCCGGACGTGAAGGTTGTCATCGCTCGCATGGGCCTTAAGGACGACGTTGAATTGTCCAGCAAGCTCTTGTACGACGCAGGCGTCGCGGTTGTTCCCGGCTCCGCCTTTGGCGCGTCCGGGCACGTACGCCTCTCTTACGCCACTTCCATGGAAAAGTTGGAAGAGGCTATGCATCGCATGGCCAGAGCGCTGGCCTAAAAGCCGTTGACAGGGCGCGCAAAAACTCTATAATGAACCGCCATAATACAGTCACTCCCCTGTGGCGCAGCGGTAGCGCAGCGGACTGTTAATCCGTTGGTCGTTGGTTCGAATCCAACCGGGGGAGCCAATCAAACTTAGCGCCCGTAGCTCAGTTGGACAGAGTATCTGGCTACGAACCAGAGGGTCGGAGGTTCGAATCCTTCCGGGCGCGCCACACCCACAAAAGGCTCAGGCAGAGATGCTTGGGCTTTTTGTTTTAGCCGGCCTCCGGCCGTTTCAACGGCACGCGCACGTCCTGACCGCAGTCCATACTCGTCACCTGTCCGCCATGCAGCACCAGCCAGTGGCGTATGCCCTGTTCCTGGGCGAAGTCACAGCGCACCATGAGGGTGGTGCGCGACTCGCGCTTCTCGATGGGCAGGACCTCCATCACCGCCTGCGCGGCCTGGCCGTAGGCCCGCGTGAGTCCGCCGGCGCCGAGCTTGATACCGCCGAAGTAGCGCACCACGACCAGCATCACGTCGCCCACGCCCTTGTGCTGCAGCACGTTCAGGATCGGTTTGCCGGCCGTGCCGGAGGGCTCGCCGTCGTCGCCCATAGCGGCGGAGGAGGGCGCTGACGGGAATCTGTAGCACCTTCTCTCCCGTCCAGACCACGAAGCGGGCCTCGACCCGGTAGTCGTCTCCAGCTCGAAGCGGGCCACGCTTAACAGGCCGTTGAAAAATCCCCTGCGAGCGCCCGGCACGGCCGCTATGATCTGAAGCCATCTGCAAACGCCCCAGACGAAGACGATGAGAGGCAAGCAAAACTTCCAAGGGGCGATGTTCAGCGACATCAGCCTTAAAGAGCGCGTGCTGCAAGCACATCCGCTGTGCAGGCTGCGCGCCGTGGTCGAGGCGCTGCTGGCGACGATGGATCGTGAATTCGAAGCGGTTAACGCCCGCCAAGGCCGCCCTTCGGTGCCGCCGAAGAGGCTGCTCAAGACCTTGCTGCTGCAAACCCTGTTCTCCATCCGCAGCGAGCGCTAGTGGGTCGAG
>JARJMX020000202.1 GCA_029335925.2 Gammaproteobacteria bacterium | reverse complement strand
AGGATATCCAGGCCATCGACCTGTCGATGCGCTTCGACGGACTGTGAGCCCCCCAAGACGAAGGGGCCCGTGGGCCCCGTGAGGATATGCCCGCTGGCCAAGCGGATCAGTCAGCCTGGCGGCGTAGGAAGGCCGGAATGTCGACCAGGTCCAGAGTCAGCGCGGTGTTGCCCCCCATTGGGGCGCCGACCGGCTCGGCGCGCAACGAGGCGCGACCCTCGTTGTTGACCACCACACGCGGACGCTCGCCCTGCGCCGCCTGCTTGGGGTTGAGGCCGGTGGCGACCACGGTGACGCGAAGCTCGCCCTCCATGTCCATATCGATCGCGGTGCCAATCTTGACGTTGGCGTCTTCTGCCGCGATCTCACGGATGATCTCGCCGATCTCGTTGTAATCACCGATGGTCAGATCAGGACCGGCGGTGATGTTGACCAGGATGCCGCGTGCGCCCATCAGCTCGACGTCCTCCAGGAACGGACTGTGGATGGCGGCCTCGGCGGCCTCGCGGGCACGGTTCTCGCCGCTCGCCGCACCGATGCCCATCATCGCGGTACCCATGCTTTCCATCACGGTACGCACGTCGGCGAAGTCGACGTTGATCAGGCCCGGACGGGTAATCAGCTCGGAGATACCCTGCACGGCCGATAACAGCACGTCATTGGCGGCGTTGAAGGCATCCATGAGGGAGGCCGATTTGCCCATTACGGCGAGCAGCTTCTCGTTCGGGATGACGATCAGCGAATCCACCTGCTTTTCCAATTCGCGGATGCCTTGCATGGCCTGTTCCATGCGGCGCTTGCCCTCGAACGGGAAGGGCTTGGTGACCACAGCAACGGTGAGGATGCCCATATCCTTAGCGATCTGGGCGATCACCGGGGCGGCGCCGGTGCCGGTGCCGCCGCCCATACCGGTGGTGATAAACACCATGTCGGCGCCAGAGAGCACCTCCTGGATGCGGTCACGGTCCTCCAGGGCCGCTTGACGGCCGAGCTCCGGGTTGGCGCCGGCGCCCAGCCCTTTGGTGATGTTGGCGCCGATCTGCAGCTGTACGCGCGCCTGCGACTTCTTCAGCGCCTGCACGTCGGTATTGGCACAGATGAAATCCACGCCCTCAATGGCGGTTTGCATCATGTGCGCCACAGCATTGCCACCGCCACCGCCGACACCGACCACCTTGATGTTGGCGTTGTCGGAATACGAATCGACCAGTTCAAACATATTCATCTCCACTTCCCCCTCTTCTCTGCCCCTAAAGTCAAAAAAACCAAACCAGAAACCGTTGTCAGAAATTGCCCTGGAACCAGCTCTTCATGCGCTTCCACATGGAGGCCCCTCCGGCTGGCTGACGCCGTGTGGTAGCGGGAGGTACCCCCCCCTGACCAAACAGCAGCAAGCCCACCCCCGTGGCATGCATCGGATTGCGCGCCACGTCCTTCATGCCCGATACCCGCTGTGGAATCCCCAGGCGAACCGGCATGTGCAGGATCTCCTCGGCCAACTCCACCGCTCCATCCATCAGCGCAGAGCCACCGGTGAGCACCACGCCCGCGGTGACACGCTCCTCGAAGCCGCTGCGGCGGAGCTCCTCGCGCACGTGCATGAGGATCTCCTCGTAGCGCGCCTCGACGATCTCGCCTAAGCTGTTGCGCGAGAGTCGTCGCGCCGGGCGATCGCCCACGCTCGGCACCTCGATGTATTCGCTTCCGGACAGGTCATGACCGAGGGTGGCGTACTCGAGCTTGATCTTCTCGGCGAACTGGGTCGGTGTGCGCAGACCGACAGCAATGTCGTTAGTGACCTGATCACCCGCGATCGGGATGACCGCGGTATGGCGGATGGCCCCATCAAGGAACACCGCCATGTCGGTCGTGCCACCGCCGATATCCACCAGGCATACGCCCAGCTGGCGCTCGTCGTCATGCAGTACCGCCTCGGCGCTCGCGAGCTGCTCGAGGATCATCTCGTCCACCCGCAGGCCGCAGCGCTCGATGCACTTGCTGATGTTCTGCGCCGCGCTGACCGCCCCGGTGACCAGGTGCACCTTCACCTCCAGGCGTACACCAGACATGCCGATCGGCTGGCGGATGCCCTCTTGACCGTCGATGATGAACTCCTGCGGCAGCACGTGGATGATCTGCTGGTCGGCAGGCAGGGCGATGGCGCGTGCCGCGTCAATGGCACGGTCCACATCGTCCTGGGTGACCTCCTGCTCCTTGATCGCGACGATGCCGTGCGAGTTGCGGCTCTGCACATGGCTTCCGGCGATCCCGGCGCGCACCGCGTGGATCTGGCAGTCGGCCATCAGCTCCGCCTCGTTCACCGCGCGCTGGATGGAGTGCACGGTGGACTCGATATCCACCACCACCCCGCGCTTGAGCCCGCGCGAGGGGCTCTGACCGAGGCCGATGATCTCGATCGTGCCGTCGCTCCCCACCTCGCCGACGATGGCAACCACCTTGGAAGTGCCGATATCGAGCCCCACCACGAGGTTCTTGTCGGTTTTCTTGGACATGCAAAAACGCCCTTGCTCGTTAAACCTAACCGCCGGAAGCGGCCTTCCAGCGGACACTGAATCCATGCGCATAGCGCAGATCGACCTCCGCCACCTCGTTGATGCGGCCAGCGAGGGTCTTGTCGAACACATCGAGGAAGCGGCGCAGGCGCGCCTCGGTATCCATCCGTCCCATGCGGATCGCCGTGCCGTTGTCCAGCACCACGGTCAGGGAGCCGCGCTGATCCTCGCGCAGGGCCTGCGGCTTGAGGCCGACCGCCTCAAACTGCTGGCGTAAGTCCTTAAAGCGCTCCCACAGACGCTGTTCGCGCCCATCGGCGCCGCTAAGGGCGGGCAGGGTATTGAGCTCGGCCTGCACTCCGGGATAGATCAGCGTGCCATCGGCGGTCAACACCGCATCGCCGCGCCACAACGCCAGTGGGGTGTGCTCCTCGACCCACAGGTGCAGGGTGTCCGGCCATTCGCGACGCACACGCGCCTCGCGCACCCAAGCCAGTCCCTTTAGCCCCTCCAGCACACCGTCGAGGTCCACGCCGAAGAAGCTCATCCCGTTGAGGCGGTTATCGACCGCCGACTGCACCGCCTCAGGCGGCAGACGCCTGAGTTCGCCGTCCACCTTCACCACCCGGATCGGAAAGATCCACGGATCGTGCAGCGTACGCCAGCCCCAGGTCAGCAGCGCCGCCATCCCCCCTAGCACCACGAGGTGCAGGGTATGCCGGCCGATCTGACCCCACGGCAGGCGACGCCTCGGCGTGGCCTGGCTGACGGGGCGGGCGGAGGCCAGGCCTGCCATCAGCCCGCGGCCTCCTGCCCGAGGGTGGTGGCGAGGATGGCCAGCACCAGATCCCCGAAATCCATCCCGTCCGCCCGCGCCGCCATCGGCACCAGGCTGTGGTCGGTCATGCCCGGTACGGTATTGATCTCCAGCAGCCAGAAACGGCCGGCGCCATCACGCATCACGTCCACCCGACCCCAGCCGCTCGCCCCGATCGTGCGGAAAGCCGCCAGGGCGAGGGACTGAAGTTCCGCCTCCGCCTCAGACGGCAGGCCGCAGGGGCAGTGGTAGCGGGTATCGTTGGCGATGTATTTGGCGTCGAAGTCGTAGAAGTCATGACTGGTCTCCAGCCTGATCGGCGGGAGGGCTCGATCGCCAAGGATGGCGACTGTGTATTCGTCGCCTTCGATGAACTGTTCCGCCAGCACCGGGCCAAAACCGGCCGCCTTGGCGAAGGCAGCCGGCAGGTCGGTGACCGTCCGGACCTTGCTCATACCGATGCTCGATCCCTCAAGGGCGGGCTTGACCATCAGCGGCAGGGCCAGCGCCTGCACCGCCGCCTCGGCATCGGCCATGCTTTCCAGCACACGGAAGGCCGGGGTGGGCAGTCCTGCTCCGAGCCACAGCTGCTTGGTGCGCAGCTTATCCATGCCAAGCGCAGAGGCCAGCACCTTGCTTCCAGTGTAGGGCAGGCCGAGAAGCTCCAGCGCCCCCTGGATCACGCCATCCTCGCCACCGCGGCCGTGCATGACAATGAAGGCACGCTTAAAAGCGCCCGCCTTGAGCTGTTCGACCACATCCCGTCCGACGTCGATGCCGTATGCATCCACACCGCGCGCCTGCAGGGCCTCCAGCACGGCGCGCCCGCTCTTGAGGGATACGTCGCGCTCTGCGGACCTGCCGCCGTTCAGCAGGGGCACGCGACGGTAGTGTTTGGGATGGCCCATCTGGTCTGCTCCTTCCACAAGGCCGGGGGGCGGGGGGCCTGGTGGGCGGGGTTGCCCGCTCGGCGCTGCTGGTGGAGGGGTCGGGGGTGCTGCGAGGGTGGGAGGGTCTGGGGCGTCTG
>JARJMX020000170.1 GCA_029335925.2 Gammaproteobacteria bacterium | reverse complement strand
AGGTTGGAGCGCATAGCCTAGGGCGATACCGATCAGGCTGCCTAATACTGCCGTGGGGAGAAGGGCGAGTAAGGTCGCGTGAGTAATAAAGCGGGTGGAGGCTCCCAGGGCACGCAGGGTGGCTGCGGCGTCAAGCTGGGCGCGCAAGCGCGCCTGAAGGGCGATGCCGACAGCAAGTCCGGCCAAAAGCAAGGCAAGCAGGGCGCTGCCGCGTAATAGGCTTTGCGCGCGCGCCAGGGCCTGGCGCAATTGAGGGCGGATCTCATCCAGTCCTTCCAGGCGCTGGCCGCGTTCGGGATGTTTTCGTACATAGTCGGCCAATGCTTGCAGTGCGGCAGGTTCCCCCGTGAGATGCAGGCGAAAGGTGGCGCGGCTGCCAAAGCCAAGCAGCTCGCTTGCCTCAAGGTCAGCGGCGGCGATCATCACCCGCGGGCCGATGGCGAAGGCGCTGGGGGCACGGTCCGGTTCGCGATCGAGGCGACCACGCACTTCGAGGGTGAGGGTGCCAAGACTGAAGTTGGCACCTTGTGTCAGGCCCAGGGCGGTGAGCGCATCTGGCTCTAGCCAGGCTTGGCCTGGGGCGGGCGCGCGTGCCGGGATGCCATTTACCCACAGCTCGCCCAGCAGGGGATATTCCGAGCTGACCGCCTTGACTTCGACCAGATGAGTGCGTCCAGCGGCGATTGCCATGCTTGGGAAGGTGGTCGACAAGGCGCTGCGTAACCCTAGGCGCGTTGCCTCGGTACGAAAATGTTCCTGAATCGGATGGTCGGCGCTCAGTACCAATTGGCCACCCAAAGCCTCAGCCGCTCCCTGTTTGAGCGCGCTGGACAATCGTTCGGCAAAGGCGTTGACCGCCACCAAAGCTGTCACACCGATGGCAAGGGTGAGGATCATACCTAAGCTGCGCTGACGTTGGCGCAGGGCATACCAAAAGACACTACTGTTCATGTCATGTTCGATGCACTTTAAGCAGCGCGCAGTCGTCCCTGATCGAGACGAAGGAGACGGTCACAGCGTGCGGCTAGGCTTGGGTCATGGGTGACCAGAAGCAACGTGGTACCGTGCTCGCGATTGAGGGTTAGCAGCAGTTCGATGATGTGTGCCCCCGTGGTTTGGTCAAGGTTACCGGTGGGTTCGTCGGCCAAAAGCAAGGGTGGATTAAGGGCAAAGGCTCGGGCAATCGCCACCCGTTGCTGCTCACCGCCGGAGAGCTGGGCGGGATAGTGATGCAGACGCCGGGCCAGGCCGACCATGGTGAGCAGCTCGCGGGCGCGCACCGCCGGGTTGGCTGCGCCTGCCAGGCGCAAGGGCAGCTCGACGTTCTCCTGGGCCGTCAGTCCGGGCAAAAGCAGGAAAGACTGGAATACAAAGCCGATCATCTGCGCACGCAGGGCAGTGCGCTGGTCTTCCGACAGCGAACCTAAGTTGTGCCCAGCGAGCACGATTTCTCCTTCACTTGGAGTATCCAATGCAGCAAGCAGGCTAAGTAGTGTGGTCTTGCCCGAGCCCGAGGCACCCACCAAGCCCACTCGCTCGCCGCGCGCAAGCTCGATATTGATATCCTGCAAAAGGCAGAGCGGCCCATCGCTAGTGTGGACGGTCTTGCCGAGGTTTCGGGTGTAAAGGAGAGTTTGCATGAGATGGTTCTTGGCTCGTTTTCTGCCCCATAGATCGTGGATGGCGCGCTTAGTTCTGGGGATTGGGCTCTTGGCGAGCTTTGCGGGCGCACGGGCAGGGGGTGTTTTGCTGATTGTCGGTGATAGCCTGAGTGCAGGATATGGAGTGGCGCGTGAACAGGCATGGCCAAGCCTGTTGCAAAAACGCCTGCGCGAGCTTGGGGTGGATGTGCAGGTGGTCAACGCCAGCATCAGTGGTGAAACAAGCGCCTCGGGGCGTGCGCGCCTGCCTGCACTGCTGCAGCGCCACCGTCCGCGCTGGGTCATCATCGAGCTGGGGGCCAACGACGGCCTGCGCGGACTCGATCTTACGGTCCTGCGGCAGCATCTTGGGGCCATGCTCGAGCAGGTTCGGGCCGCGGGGGCTACCCCCATCCTCGCGGGCATGCGCCTTCCGCCGAACTACGGCGTAACTTACACTCGTGAGTTTGCGGCCATCTATGCCGAATTGGCCCGGGAATATGTGACCATTCCTTTCCTTTTGGCCGGAGTGGCCGGCCAGCCGCATCTTAATCAGGCGGATGGCATCCACCCCAATGCCGAAGGACAGCGATTGATCTTGGAAAATGGCTGGGCCGTGCTTGCGCCGAGCATGGGGGTACAGGTTGAGATGGAAAAGAAAACGATGCTAGACTCCGAAAAATGAATGAATCCTCCTCCAAGGGCTTGCCGCTCATCGGGGCCGGGAATATGTTGGCATCGATGATGGCCTCGGGCTTGATCCTAGGCTATCTGGTCGATGGTTGGTTCGACACCCGTCCGCTGTTCATGTTGCTGATCGGCGCACTAGGGGTGGTCGGTGGTTTTCAGAAGGCCTACCAGCTGCTGAGGATGCAGCATCGTGCCCGGCAGCAAGGTTGAGCATCTCGCGCGAAGGTTGCTGCTGGCCCAGCTGATCTCCACGGTCCTCCTGGGGGTGCTCTGGGGAGGGCTTGGAGCATATTCCGACGGCTTGGCGGTAATCTACGGCGGGCTAGTCAGCATGGTGCTCGCGTGGTTGCACAAGCGCGGTATTCGCAAGGCTGAACAGCGTGTCATCCGTGATCCGAAGGGCAGCATGCTCGTTTTGTACGTGGGCGCGGTCGTGCGCTTCCTGCTCCTCATCGGCCTCCTTGGGGTCGGGATGGGGGTGCTGAAGCTGTCGGCCTTGCCTCTGTTCGCAGGTTTCGTGCTCGCGCAGCTGGGGTTCCTTGCTGTCGCGCGGCGCTAAGTTGAGTCAAGCTTGGATTTGGGGAGTACAACCGTGAGCGCAGCGGAGAACTCGGGCGGCGGGTCCGTCGATTACATTCAACATCACTTGACCAACTGGTCGGTCGGTGAGGGTTTTTGGACCCTCAATCTCGATACCTTGATCGTCAGCCTTATGCTGGGCGCCTTGATCGTGTTTGCGGCCATGCGTGTAGGGCGCAATCTCCAAGTGGGCGCGCCGAGCGGCTTCCAGAATTTCGTTGAGATGGTGCTGGATTTCGTCGACAAACAGGTCAAGGATTCATTCGGTGGCAAGGACAACAAGCTGATCGCCCCGCTCGCCCTGACCGTGCTGGTCTGGGTGTGGCTGATGAACTTCATGGACCTGATTCCGGTGGATCTGGTGCCGGCCATCCTGCACGGCGTCGGCCTTGAGCACTTCAAGCTCGTACCAACCACCGACATCAATACCACCCTCGCCATGGCGGGCGTCGTGTTCCTGCTGACCGTTTATTACAACATCAAGGTCAAGGGCGTCGTCGGCTACGTCAAGATGTTCCTGTTCCACCCCTTCGGCAAGTTCCTGATTCCGGTCAACATCATTATGACCGCTATCGAGGAGTTGGCCAAACCCCTCAGTCTCGGCCTGCGACTGTTCGGCAATATGTTCGCCGGCGAGCTGGTGTTCCTGCTCATCGCCCTGCTGTCCGGTGCAGCGACCCTTGGTGCGGCTCTGCTTATTTGGTTCCCGCTCCAGGTCGTGCTCGATCTGGGCTGGCTTTTGTTCCACATCCTCATCATCACGCTGCAGGCCTTCATCTTCATGGTACTGACCATCGTCTATCTGGGCATGGCGCATGCTTCTGAAGATGACCACTGAGTCAGTGATGATAACCACCTTTTCAACCCTTCACCTTCAACAAAATCCGTAAGGAGAACCGATGATGAACGCTGACATGATCGCGATGATTTATGCCTACACTGCCGTAGGCGTGGGCGTGATTCTTGCCGCTGCTGGCCTGGGCTCGGCTATTGGCTGGGGCTTGATCTGCTCCAAGACCCTTGAAGGTATTGCGCGTCAGCCGGAAATGCGTCCGCAGCTGATGGTCAATATGTTCATTTTCGCCGGTCTGATGGAGTCCTTCCCGTTCATCATTCTGGCCTTCGCCATGTGGTTCCTGTTCGCCAACCCGTTCGTGGGCGCCCTGCAGGCCGCCATCCAGGCAGTCGGCGGCTAAGATACGGGAAATCCTGGCGTGCGGGCACAAATGTCCGCGCGCAGATTTCCTGTATCCCCCAAAGAGGTAGGCAATCATGAACATTACGGTCACCCTGATTGCCCAGATGATTGCCTTTGTGGTGATGATCTGGCTAGTGAACAAATTCCTGTGGGCCCCGCTGTCCGCCATGATGGAAGCACGTCGTCAGCGCATCGCCGACGGTCTGTCCGCCTCGGAGCGTGGTAAGCACGAGCTCAAGCTGGCTGAGGAGCGCGCGGTCCAGATTATCAAGGAAGCCAAAGAGAAGGCGACCGAGATACTGGCCCAGGCGAATGCTCGTAGCAACGAAATCATTGACGAAGCTCGCAACAACGCTAAAGCCGAGGCCGACCGCATCCTCTCCGGTGCGCGGGCTGAGATCGACCGCGAAGTCGAGCGTGCCAAGCAGGAGCTCGGCAAACAGGTCGCCGAGCTTGCGATCGCTGGCGCTGAGCGCATCCTAAAGCGCGAAGTGGACGCCAAGGCACACGAAGCGGCACTCGCCGACCTCGTGGCCCGCATCTAAGGGGGGCACTCTATGTCTGAGATCGCAAAAGCCGCCCGCGCCTATGCCCGTGCTGCCTTCGAGGTGGCCAAGGCCCGGGGGCAGCAGGCCAAGTGGTCCGAGATGCTGGCCTTCCTGGCGGCGGTCGCCAGCGATGCGGATATGGGGCGTCTGATCGCCTCACCGGCCATCGATCGCGATAAGCTGGTGGATCTCATGCTCAACATCGCGCAGGGTCGTCTGACGCTCGAGGCCGAAAACCTCGTGCGTCTTTTGGGCGAGAATGCGCGTCTTGCCCTTCTGCCATTGATCGCGGTGGAGTTTGAAGAACTCCGTCGCGCCGAAGAGGGCCGGATGGATGTGCGCGTGGTTTCCGCCAGGCCGCTTGGCAGCGATGAGCAGGTTAAGCTCGTCGAGGTCCTCGGCAAGCGTCTGGGCAAGGTCATCACCCTGGTCAATGAGGTTGACGAATCCCTGATCGGCGGTGCCATCGTGTACGCGGGGGATCTGGTCATCGATGGTTCAATGCGGGGTCGCCTGCAGGGCCTGGCAAACGCTGTGGTCCGCTAAGGAGTTATTTTCATGATTAATCCTTCTGAAATCAGTTCCCTGATCAAACAGCGGATTGAGAATTTCGAAGTCGGTGCGGATGCCCGTACTGTTGGCAGCATCGTCAGCATCAGCGATGGCATCGTGCGCATCCACGGTCTG
>JARJMX020000162.1 GCA_029335925.2 Gammaproteobacteria bacterium | reverse complement strand
CCCTTGGCCCGCGCGGGTGCTCAGTATGGGAGGTGGGGCGCGTAATCCCGCCTGGACGGCCCTCCGCGCTCGCCTGCTTGGCGTGCCCGTCGCTTCCTGCCCGGACGCCATCCCCGCCTGCGGTGCGGCGCGTCTGGCCCTCAGGGGGCTCTCGGCATGAAGCATAAGTGTCCTGGTGACTGCGACCTATACCGCCTGACGGGGGCAGGAGGTGACAAACGGCAAAAGACCATGATTGAATGATGGCATAAGTTCCATACGGAAGATGGTGCTGCATGAACACACCCCTCCCGCTCGTCCGCCTCAAGGGGGAACCCGCCAGCCTGCCGGCCGTGGATCTTGCGCTTGACCCCCATATGGCCATCCACGGCCATACCAGTCTGATGCTTCGGCATGTGTATGACGTTGACAGCGCCTTGCACTACCTCGGCCATCGCATCGTGAACCATCCCCGCGAGCTGCGCAGTCATGTGCAGCGCATCCTTTTATTGATCCGCCAAGGGGATGGCGCTTCGCTTTATGGCGCCCTGGTGGACCTGCTCATCACCCTGGGCGACAAAGGTCTGGCCCTCAAGCAGCGCATGCTTGATCTCGCCGCACCGCTGCTCAGCCGCACCTCGCTGATGTTCCTCCAGCGCCAGCTGGAGAGTGGTATCCGCGCCTGCGACCCGGCTATCGGGCGAGTGCGCGGCTCGCTCCTGCGGGCCGAATTCTGCGACACCGACCAGCTCGTGCTGCGCCATAAGACCCAAGAGAGCGTGCAGAAGCGTACCCCGCTCGAGGAGGCGCGCGAATTGGTCGAGTACGGTCAGCTCGAACAGGCCCTGGAGACCCTTGAGAACGCGCTTCTCATGGATCCGGATCAGCCGGAGGTGGCCACCGAGCTGCTTGAACTCTACATCCGCATGGGTGAGCTCGACCGCATGGAGGCCATGCGCGAGCAGATGCTGATTAATTTCGGTCGGGTGCCAGAGAACTGGCCCGCAGCTGCCTCCTGATCCGGCTCCATTATGAAGTCTTTCGCCCCCCTCAAGGTGACCCTGCACGGCATGGATGAGCGTGCCGCGCAGATGTTTACCATGTTTCTTGCGGGCCCCGCCCGCGGATGTTGTATCGTCGTGCCCGAGGGCCAGCAGGAGGCTGTGATCGTCGATCTCGATGGCGTCAACGCCGAGCGTCTGTGGCTGGACGTCCGCCGCCGCTTTTCCGGTCCCGCGCTGGTGCTTTCGGTGCGCGAGAAAAAGCTGCGGCATAGTATCTGGGTGCCTAAGCCGATCCGGGCCGACGAGCTGATCGACGCGGTGGAGCGCGTGCGCACCGAGCTCAATACCTTGGCTTCCTTGCATCGTGGGGAGGCGCTGGCCGAGAACCTCGTCATCGCAGGCCCTGATGGGGGGCAAAGCGATACCCGAAGGATGGAGGCTGTGGGGCGAGCGCAGGTTCCGCCCCCTCCCGCGACCCTGGCGGTTCAGCGTGCCGCGGAGGATGACGGCGGGGGTGTGGCCCGCGCTGCCGAACTGGCCCTACAGGAGCGTCGCGTGCACGAATGCTGTGGCTATCTTGCGGATGAGGTCTACCGCGACCCCCGCCGGCGTGCCGAGCTGTTCTTCGAACCGGACGACACCCTGTTAGGCGCCATGCGCGAGGGCATGCACGTGGCCAAGGCCTCCGGCACTCCGGCCGTGGTGGAGGGGCTGGGCCACCCCCTCATCCTCTGCCCTGACCAGCGGCGTCTGTTCAGCGATATGCGCGAGCAGTACCTGCGGCCGTTGTGCACCCGCTCGCGCCATCAGACCCCGATGCGGGTGCGTGCCATTCCGCTGGAGGAGACCCCGATCACGACTTCGGCCGACCCTCGCCTGCAGCGGCTCGATGCCACCCTGTGGAGCGTTGCCCTCTGGACGGCACGTGGCCGGGTGCCCAGCGGCACATCGCTCGACGCGCCAGTCAGCCTGCGCGCCTGGCCGAACCTCACCCGGCTCCAGATCATCCCCGGCGCGATGCAGATCGCTGCGCTGTGGAGCAAGCAGCCGACCGGACTGATGGCGACCGCCGAGCGCCTCGGGTTGCCGTACCGCTACGTGTTCAGCTTCTTCACCGCCTGCCAGGCCCTTGACCTACTGGATCAGGCGGCGAGCGCCTTGTCGAGCGCGGCCCCATCACCTGCGCAGGCCGTTCCCCAGGATCGGCGGAGCCTGTTCCAGCGCATGCTGAACAAGCTCGGCCTTGGCTAAATTTTGGTAAGGATTTTCTCCATGGCGCAATACAAGATCATCTTTACCGGCCCGGTGGGGGCGGGAAAGACCACCGCCATCCGCACCCTCAGCGACATCCCCATCGTCAGCACCGACGAGGATGCCAGCGACATGACCGCCAACCGCAAGCCGCAGACCACAGTGGCGATGGATTACGGCCTGATGAAGCTGGATGGCAACGATCGCGTGCACCTGTATGGCACTCCCGGCCAGGAACGTTTCGACTTCATGTGGGAGATCCTGACCGAGGGTGGGCTCGGCCTGGTGCTGATGCTCGACAACACGCGCATCAACCCGTTCCAGGACATGAGCTTCTACATCAACGCGTTCCGTGAGTTCATCGACCAGACCCAGCTGGTGATCGGCGTGACGCGCATGGATGAACGCCCCGAGCCGGATCTGTCCCGCTACAACGCCCACCTTGCAAGCCTCGGCTACAAGGCCCCCATTTTCGAGGTGGACGCGCGTAAGAAGCGCGACATGGCCTTGCTGGTGCAGGCCCTTCTTTATTCGATCGATCCAGGGATCCGTAACGATGGCTGAGTACGAACTGCTTTCCGGACTGCATATCGCCCCCTCGCCGGCGGGTGCCTATTACGCAGCCTCAAGTCCGCTGGATGATCCTGCGCGCGCCACCCTCATCCGCCTGCTCAGCCGCACCGAAACCCCGCCCTTCACCCCGATCACCCTGCGTGAGCTGACGGGCCTTGCCGATGAACAGGCCGCACTTGAACACATCTACCGCCTACAGAACCTTGGCCTGGTGCAGGGCCTGCGCGAGGCGCGTCACAGCCCGCAGGGCAGTCTGGAAACCGCCCTGCCCGGCATCCTGGCCGAGCTGGCTGGGTACGGCAAGGCGCTCCTGGCCGACGAGCAGGGGTTTTACCTTGCCACCCACGGCTTCCACCACGAGACGGCCGAGGAACTGGCCGGCCTGTCCGCCGACCTCGGCTCCCTCCACACCCGCCACGTCGGTCTGCTGGAGGGCAATCTTGGTTTGCGCACCAGCGCCTGGGCCCTGATCAATGCCGGGGGGATGAGCGAGATCGGTTTTTGGCCACTGTTCGTTGGCCGTTACCGGTTCGTGCTGATCATCAGCGGCACGCCCAACCTCCATCAGGCGGCCACCCTGGACCTGATTTGGATGCTGTTCCGCCGTTACGGTGGCTGATGTGTTTGTTCATCTCAAAGGAGTCTGGCCATGCAGCGGTTCACGATGATGGTCTGTCCGCACGACACCGCCAAGAACCCGGAGCGCTGGTTTCTGTTCGCCCAGTATCTTAGTCAGCGCGCGGGCCGCTCCGTGCACTTTGAGCAGAGCCTGGATTTTGCCGAGTTTCAGGCGAAGATGGCGGAGGCCGATTTCGTCTATGCCAATCCACAGCATGCGCTGAAGCTCCTTGATGGGCATGGCTACCTGCCGCTGGCGCGCGCCAGCAATCTCTTTGACGAGGCCGTGCTGGTGACCTGTGCCGAATGCGAGGCCGCGGCTGCGGACTTCCACCAGGCGAGCATAGTTACCGTGCCGAGCATGCTGGTCACCCAGGTGGCGCTCAAATCGCTCGCCCGCGCGGGCATCGTCCCTCAGGCACTGCAGCCGGCCGCCAACTGGATGGGTGTGGTGCAGGCCCTGTACAAGGGCGAGGCGCGCTTCGGCATCCTCTACAAGGACTTCTACGAGGGTATGAGCAAGCTCTCCCGCAAGCAGGTGCGGGTGGTGAGTGAGACCGCCGAGCGCAGCGTCTACCACTGCTTCATGCTTGCGCCGCAACACGCCGACCAAGTCGACGCGCTGCGAGCGATCCTGCTGGACATGGCCGACGATGAACGGGGAGCGGCGATTCTGCGGGATTTGCACATGGACCGCCTGGTTCGGGTGCAGCCGGATGACCTTGAGTCCATCCGCGACCTGCGTGGATGATGGCCAGAATCTAGTGCGTCTTCATTGAAAGAACCCGCGCATAATTAAAAATTCATATGGAATGTTTTATTGTTGCTTACCTAAGTCCTTATAAATAAAGGTGAATATCATCTGCAGCAAACAATGTGCGATGGACACGCGCGAGATCATCAATCTGCTGGCCGACATCGCCGGGCAGGTGGAGTCGCTGATCGGCGAAAAGGGGGCCGTCAGCGTGTTTCGTTATGCGGGCAAGCAGCTGGGCAAGCGTCTTGGCGAAGGGCATGTGGGCACAGAAGAGGATGCCCGCGCCCTGATCGCCAAGTTCTTCCATGACAAGGAATTCATGGAGGCGATTACCTTGGACGGGCATGCTGCCACGCTGTCCGGCTGCAAGATCGGTTTGGTACTCAACGAGCGCGGCATCCAGGCCGGAAAGCATGCGCTCTGTCATTTTGGCTTCGGTCTGATTGACGGTGCGGTCGAGGCCGTGACCGGCAAGAAGATCATCACTCTGCATGTGAGCTCGGAATATCACGCCGAAGGCATCACCTGCAAGGAAACCTGGTAAATTTCGCCCCAATAATGGGCCTTAACGCAAAGGATAAAACCCATGCGCGCTGACATGCTGACCTCTATTCTCTCCGAGCTGAATGGCTCCTCGGCCGACATCGAGGCCTCCGCCATTGTCTCCACCGACGGTCTGATGATGGCCGCCCTCCTGCCTGCGGGCATGGACGAGGATCGGGTGGGGGCCATGAGCGCGGCGCTGCTCTCCTTGGGCGACCGCACGGCGAAGGAGCTGGCCCGCGGCACCCTCGAGCAGGTGCTCATCAAGGGTGATCGCGGCTATATCCTCATGACCCACGCCGGGGAGGATGCGGTGCTGACCGTGCTCGCCAAGCCGCAGGCCAAGCTCGGGCTGATCTTCCTCGATGTCAAGCGGGCCGCGGAAGCGGTTACCAAGGTCATCTGAACGGCCAGGCGAGCCCTTTCCTCGCTTAGGGGAGGCGGCCGTTTGCATCCTGCTTTGCGTTGGGCATATCCATGGTATGCCCGTTTCGAGGAGTTGCATCGATGCTTAAAGATATGCAACCGGAGTTTGTCACCGGTCCTTACCGCCAATACACTCTTAATCTCTATGGTGTTGGACCGCGCAAGCTCCTGGTGACCGATGACGAGGTACCTTATCCAGATGGCAAACTGATCGTCTCCCGAACCGATACCCGCGGCATCATCACCCACTGCAACCAGTCCTTCGTCGATATGTCGGGTTATACCCGTGAGGAATTGCTGGGGGCTGAACACAGCATCCTCCGCCATCCGGACATGCCGGCTGTGGCCTTCAAGGGCCTGTGGGACGATGTCGAGGCCGGCAAGATCTGGCACGGCTACGTGAAAAACCTGCGTAAGGACGGCAAGTTCTACTGGGTCTATGCTACCGTCATCCCCAACGTGCGGGATGGCAAGGTGGTGGGCTACACCTCGGTGCGCCGCAAGCCCTCGCGCAGCAAGATCAGAGCCGCGATCGAGCTTTACAAGCAGCTCAAGCAGCAAGAAGGCAGCCGCTGGGAAGGCCCGGAGGAGTGATATGGATACCGTCTACCAACTGACCGTCAGCCCCGATTTCACCCCAGACCACATCTCCGGCTGGTACATCTTCAATACCTGGCTGCAGCGCAACCTCGGTCTGCACATCCACCTGGAGATGTACGACAGCTTCGAGGCGCAGCGGGAGGCCATCCGCGCGGAGCGGGTGGACCTGATCTACGCCAACCCCTTCG
>JARJMX020000137.1 GCA_029335925.2 Gammaproteobacteria bacterium | reverse complement strand
GCCCCCATCACGATCAGACTCACCGGCACCGTCGGCCAGAGCTTCGGCGTGTGGAATGCGGGCGGCCTGAACATGATCCTTGAGGGCGATGCCATCGACTACGTTGTCACGGGCATGGCTGGGGGCAAACTGGTCCTGTTCCAGCCCAAAGGCACCAACCTGCCGACCCATGAGACCCCGATCATCGGCAACACCTGCCTGTACGGCGCCACCGGCGGCAAGCTGTTCGCGGCCGGCACCGCGGGCGAGCGTTTTGCGGTGCGCAACTCCGGCGCCTTCGCGGTGATCGAGGGCTGCGGCGACCACGGCTGCGAATACATGACCGGCGGCATCGTCACCATCCTCGGCCGCACCGGGGTGAACTTCGGCGCGGGCATGACCGGCGGCTTCGCCTATGTGCTGGATGAGGATAACGACTTCGTTGACCGCTACAACCACGAACTGATTGACATCCACCGCCTCGTCCCGGCGCAGATGGAGACCCACCGCCAGCACCTGCGCAGCATCCTCAAGCAGCATCTGGCGGAAACCGGCAGCCCACGGGCGCGTGATATCCTCGCCCATTTCGAGGAATGGATCGGCAAGTTCTGGCTGATCAAACCCAAGGCCGCCGAACTGAGCCAGCTTCTCGACACCCTGGCCTCGGCCGCCTAACCCGGCGCACGCGCTGAAACCTAACAAGGCCCTGCAATGCGGGGCCTTGTTTTTTCCACTTGTGGACTACACTTTTCTTCTCTCAATCTCTCTCCGCGCAGCATGTCCCGCATCCCGCAAAGCTTCATCGACGACCTGGTCGCCCGCGCCGACATTGTCGAGGTCATCGGCAGCCGTGTGCCGCTGAAAAAGAAGGGGAAGGAATACACGGCCTGCTGCCCGGTCCATCATGAGAAATCGCCCTCGTTCTTCGTCAGCCCGGACAAGCAGTTCTACCACTGCTTCGGCTGCGGAGCGCACGGCAATGTGCTCGGTTTCCTGATGGCCTTCGAGCGGCTCGACTTCGTCGAGGCGGTCGAGACCTTGGCCGGGCAGATGGGCCTCACGGTCCCCCGGGAGGGGGGCGAGGCGCCGCACGCCCATCCCCATGCCTCGCTGCTCGCCGTGCTGGAGGACTGCGCCCGCTTCTACCAGGCTGAGCTCAAGCGCACCCCGCGCGCCATTGACTACCTCAAGCGGCGCGGGGTGAGTGGCGAGACCGCCGCCGCCTTCGGACTCGGCTACGCCCCACCGGGCTTCGACACCCTAGAACGCGCATTGCGGCTGGACCGGCAGGGCATCGACCAGCTCAAACGCGCCGGCATGTTGAGCGAGGGCCAGCACGGCCGCCTGTACGACCGCTTCCGCGAACGGATCATGTTCCCCATTCGCGACCGGCGCGGTCGCGTTATCGCCTTTGGCGGGCGGGTGCTGGGGGATGAAAAGCCCAAATACCTCAATTCACCGGAGACCCCTCTTTTTCACAAGGGGCATGAGCTGTATGGCCTATACGAGGCACGCAAGGCCCTCAGACGACCCGAGCGCCTGCTCGTGGTCGAGGGCTATATGGACGTCGTCATGCTCGCTCAACACGGCCTGCGCGAGGCGGTCGCCACCCTCGGCACCGCCGTCACCCGCGAGCAGGTCGACCTGATGTTCCGCCACACTGCGCAGGTGGTGTTCTGCTTCGATGGCGATGAGGCCGGTCGCCGCGCCGCCTGGCGCGCGCTGGAAGCCACCCTGCCCCAGTTGCGCGACGGGCTCGATGCGCGCTTCCTGTTCCTGCCCGAGGGTGAGGACCCGGACAGCCTGGTACGCGCCGAAGGCGCCGAGGCTTTCCGCACCCGCATCAAGCATCAGGCCCTCGGCTTCGATGCCTTCCTGCTGGAGGAACTGGCCCGCCAGGCGAAGGACGATGGCACCCCAGCCGCCCGGGCACGACTTAAGACCCTGGCCCTACCGCTGATCCAAAGGATGCCTACGGGAGTGCTCAAAGACCTCGTGCTCGACAAGCTGGCCGCGCGCGTCGGTGTGAGCGTCAACCGACTTCTGCCCGAAAAGGGCCACAGCGCCCCCGAGACGCCCCTCCCCCTCGTCAGCTCCATTGAATCCGGCCGGACCACGGCCCTGCGCAAGGCCATCGTCCTCTTGCTACACTATCCCGAGTTGGCCGCTCGCAGGGCACCCGATCCGGCTTGGGCACAATCCCCCGTCCCGGGCCTTCCGCTCTTGGCGTTGCTCATCGACCAACTGCGCAGCCGCCCATCCCCCATGGGCGTGATCCTTGAACACTTCCGTGCCAGCCCCCACGCTCGGACCCTAGAGGCGATCAGCCGGTTGCCACCGCCGCGGGAGAGCGAGGATATCGAGATCCGCGAGCGCATGTGGCTCGACATGCTCGAACACATCGCCGCCACCCACAACCGGGCGCGCCTGCGGCAACTGACCGAACGGCCGTTTGCCGAACTGCAACCCCTTGAGCGACAGGAACTTTTGCGGCTGACAACAACTCAATCTAACCGTGAATAATTCACTCTTTGTTGCTACAATCTCCTGTTTGATTTGACTCGAGGCTCGTATTCGGCCATGTTCGAAGATCCGCAGTCCAACATTAAAGAACTGATTGTCCGTGGCAAAGAGCAGGGTTACCTGACCTACGCCGAGATCAACGACGCCCTGCCGGAAAGCATGGTCGCAGCCGATCAGATGGAAGACATCATCGGCATGATCAACGACATGGGGATTCAGGTCTTCGAGGTAGCCCCCGACGCCGACGAGCTGACCCTGTCCGACAATGCAGTGGCTGCCGACGAGGACGCCGCGGAAGAGGCCGTCGCCGCACTCGCTTCTTCGGTCGACGACGGCGTAGGCCGCACCACGGACCCCGTGCGCATGTACATGCGCGAGATGGGCGCCGTCGAGCTTTTGACCCGCGAGGGCGAGATCGAGATCGCCAAGCGTATCGAGAGCGGCCTGCGCGAAATGCTCACCGCCCTCGCCGCCTATCCTCCGGCCATCTCCGAGTTGCTGGCCAACTTCGAGCGCTTCGATGCGGGCGAGATACGCCTGGCCGATATCGTCGTCGGCTTCGTCCAGGCCGAGGAACTGCCGGAAGATGCGGCCGTCGCCGACGACGCCATCGACGCGGACACCATCGAGGAAGACGAAGAAGTCGTCAACGCGGCCGACGACGACACCGACGAGGCTGTTGACACCACCCTCGACCCGGAGGCCGTGCGTGCGCACATCGCCATCCTACGTGATCTGCATACCCGCCGCCTCTCCGGCGAGGACGTCCTCCCCGAGCTGGAGGCTCGCCTACTTGAGCTTAAGCTCAATCCGCAATTCTCCGACCGCCTGGTCAACAACCTGCGCGACACCCTCAACCGGGTACGCCAGCTCGAACGCCAGATCCTCGATTTGTGCGTCAACAAGGGTGGCATGCCACGCGAGCGCTTTATCGAGACCTTCCCCGGCAATGAGTCACGCACCGACTGGCTGGATGCGCATATCAGCGACAAGACGTTCGGCGAACGCCTTAAGGCTTACCGCAGCGAAGTGGAGCGTCTGCAAAAGCGCATCGCCCATATCGAACGCGATCATGCCGTCAGCGTGCGCCAGCTCAAGGACATCAACCGTCGCATATCGCTCGGTGAGGCCAAGGCGCGTAAGGCGAAGAAGGAAATGATCGAGGCCAACCTGCGCTTGGTCATCTCGATTGCCAAGAAGTACACCAACCGTGGCCTACAGTTCCTCGATCTGATCCAGGAGGGTAATATCGGCCTGATGAAGGCAGTGGACAAATTCGAATACCGCCGCGGCTACAAGTTCTCGACCTACGCCACCTGGTGGATCCGGCAGGCGATCACCCGCTCCATCGCGGACCAGGCCCGCACCATCCGCATCCCGGTGCACATGATCGAGACCATCAACAAGCTCAACCGCATCTCTCGCCAGATGCTGCAAGAGATGGGCCGTGACCCAACGCCAGAAGAACTGGCCGAGCGCATGGGCATGCCAGAAGACAAGGTACGCAAAGTCCTGAAGATCGCCAAGGAGCCCATCTCCATGGAGACCCCCATTGGTGATGATGAAGACTCACATCTGGGCGACTTCATCGAGGACACCAGCGTCATCTCCCCGCTGGATGCCGCCACCAATGCCGGCCTTGCCGAAGCCGTGCGCGAAGTCATGGCCAGTCTCACCCCGCGTGAGGCCAAGGTTCTGCGTATGCGTTTTGGTATCGACATGAACACCGACCATACCCTTGAGGAGGTGGGCAAACAGTTCGACGTCACTCGCGAGCGCATCCGCCAGATCGAGGCTAAGGCCCTGCGCAAGCTGCGCCACCCCTCACGCTCCGAACTTTTGCGAAGCTTCCTCGAAGCTGAGCACTGATCTATCCTTTAAGACCCGGTTTCCCCCGGGTCCTTCATCAAAGGGCCTATAGCACAACGGTCAGTGCAGGGGACTCATAATCCCTTGGTTGCAGGTTCGAATCCTGCTGGGCCCACCATATTTCTTGATCACACACCAAGTCTCGATCAGAAGTCGAAAAAGGCCTTTTCTGCGCGGAGCCCGTCTTATGCAACTCAACTTCGTGAAGATGCACGGCCTTGGCAATGACTTCGTCGTGCTCGACGGCGTGCGCCAGCCGATCCAACTCACCACCGAACAAGTCCGCTTTCTTGCCGACAGACACTTCGGTATCGGCTGCGACCAACTGCTCCTCGTCGAGCCCGCTCCCACCCCCGACACCCTGTTCCGTTACCGCATCTTCAATGCCGACGGCGGCGAGGTGGAGCAATGCGGCAACGGCGCGCGCTGCTTTGCCCGCTTTGTGCGCGACGAGGGCCTGACCGACGCCACCACCATCCCGGTCATGACCGCCGCCGGGCGCATCGTGCTACACGTGGAGGACAACGGCGAGGTGACGGTGGACATGGGTGTCCCGCGCCTAGAACCCGCCGAGATCCCGTTCGAGGCCCCAAGCCGTGCCATGAGCTACCCCCTGGCGGTGCACGGCGAGATGCACGTCATCAGCGCGGTGTCGATGGGCAACCCGCATGCCGTGCTACGGGTGAAGGACATCGACAGTGCCCCGGTCCAGACCCTTGGCCCGGCCATCGAATCCCACCCGCGCTTTCCCCGCCGGGTCAACGTCGGCTTCATGCAGGTCCTCGCCCCCGACCACATCCGCCTGCGCGTGTACGAGCGCGGCACAGGCGAGACCCTGGCCTGCGGCACCGGCGCCTGCGCGGCAGTGGTTGCCGGCCGTCTGCACGGCTGGTTGGTCGATACCGTCAAGGTCGACCTGCCCGGCGGCCGCCTGACCATCCACTGGCAAGGCGAGGGTCGGCGCGTACTGATGACCGGGCCCGCCATCCGTGTGTTTGAAGGGAGGATCACGCTGTGAGCAATGCCTTCATCTCCTTGGGCGAGGAGACCGTGGCCGAATATCTGGCCGAGCACCCGGACTTCTTCGTCGGCCACGAATCTCTGCTGCTATCCATGCGACTGCCGCACACCGTCCCCGGCGCGGTGTCTCTGGTCGAGCGGCAGGCGGCCCTGCTGCGCGAGCGGGTCGGTACACTGGAGAAGACCCTGCGCGACCTGCACACCCAAGCGCATGCCAATGAGCGCCTGGCCGCGCGCATGCACCAGCTCGCCCTCGCCCTCATTGCTGCGGGTAGCCCCTGCGAGGTGCTCGAGGCCACACGCACCCGCCTGTGCACGGATTTTGACCTGGCCGGCGTGTTGATCGGCCTAAAGGAGGGGCACTCCCTCATCATGCCCTGCCTCACACCAGCCCAAGGCGAGCTATGGCCCGCCCTGTTTGCCCTCAAGGCAGCGCAGATACCCCGCACCAGCCCCGCCCTGCGCGAACTGCTGGTCGCCCACGGCCTGCCGGAAACCGCCTCGGTGGCAGCCATCCCGTTGCGTGGTACGAGCTTTTCCGGCGCCATGCTACTGGTCAAGCGCGAACCGCAGGGCTTTGCTCAGGACATGGGCACCCTGTTCCTCGAACAGATCGGCGACCTGGTCAGCGCCGCATTGGCTCATGCCCAATGAACGTCCCTGCGATGGAACACAAGGTTATTCCCCGGCTGGATAGCTTCCTTGCCGCACTTAGGGCAAACAACGCCTCACCCCACACCCGCACGGCCTACGCGCGCGACATAGCCGATGCCTGGAGCTTCCTCGCCGCGCAAGGGCTGACCGATTGGCCGGAGACCCAGCCCCACCATCTACGCCTATGGCTGGCCCAACGGTATGCGGAAGGACGCTCCCCCCGTACCCTCGCCCGCCATCTGGCCGCCGTGCGTGCCCTGCTCCGTCACCTGCGCCGAGAGAGCGTGATTGAGCACGACCCAAGTCTGGGCCTGCGCCTGCCACGCGCCGACCGTCGGCTGCCGGAGACCCTCGAGCCCGAGCCGCTCAACCACCTGCTCGACCAACCCGCGGATGATGCCCTGGAGGCCCGCGACCTCGCCATGCTGGAGCTGATGTACGGTAGCGGCCTGCGCCTGGCCGAAGTCTGCGGCTTGAGCCTGCAGGACCTCGATCTAAGCGAGGGTGCCGCCCGCGTGCTCGGCAAGGGCGGCAAGACCCGCATCGTACCGGTCGGTCAGGCCGCCCTCACGGCCCTGCGCCGCTGGCTGCCGCTTAGGACGCTGTTTGCCCCACCCGGGGAGACCGCCCTGTTCCTCAGCCGCCTCGGTCGCCCCATTGCCCCACGCACGGTGCAGGGGCGGCTGACCCGGCTTGCGCGCAAGCACGGCCTCGCCGGCCGGGTGCACCCGCACATGCTGCGCCACGCCTGCGCCAGCCATTTCCTGCAGAACAGCGGAGATTTGCGCGCAGTGCAGGAACTGTTAGGTCACAGCAGCCTTGCCACCACCCAGATCTATACCCACCTCGACTTCCAGCACCTAGCCCGGGTGTACGATGCCGCCCACCCGCGGGCGAGGCGGAACAAGCCTTGAGCCTACGGAACCCCAACCG
>JARJMX020000131.1 GCA_029335925.2 Gammaproteobacteria bacterium | reverse complement strand
AACCACCTGATCCCATCCCGAACTCAGAAGAAGCACCTATACCATCAACCCCCAGTCCAAAAACTGGGGGTTTTATTTTTTCACCACGGCCAACATGAGGCTTGGGGAAGCAGGTTAATCTGCTTCCCCAAGGCGCTGATTAAGCCGTCTCAGCCTTTCTGGCGTACCGATATCGTCCCATGCTCCGGAATGTATCTCACCACTCACAAGCCCTTCTTCAGCCGCTTTGCGCAGAAGGGGGGCGAGTTTGGCGGGACCGCATGGCAGCCCGGAAAGCAGATGGGGGTGGATCACGGCGATACCCGAGTAGGTCAGCATCGTGCTCCCCTTGTTAGCGACGCGCCCATCTTCAAGGGCGAAATCCCCGCTCGGATTGTGGGGAGGGTTTGGAACCAGCACGAGGTGGGCGAGGCCATGGAGCGTCGTCGGCATCTGTTCGAACGCATAGTCAGTCCATACATCTGCGTTCACGAGCAGGAAGGGAGCGGGGCCAAGAAGGGGCATGGCGCGGCGGATCCCACCGGCTGTTTCTAGGCCGGTGCTTCCTTCGTGCGAATAGCGAATGCGTAATCCAAGCGCTGCGCCGTCCCCCAGTTCGGCGTGGATCCGCTGACCGATATGGGCCGTGTTGATGATGATTTCAGTCACCCCTGCGCGCACGAGTCGGCGTATGTGGTGCACGATCAGCGGCATACCTCCGGCCGGGAGAAGGGGCTTCGGGGTAGTCAGCGTCAGAGGCAGCATTCGCTCGCCCTTGCCGGCGGCGAGGATCATGGCCTTCATGCCCAGGCCTCATGCGGCAGACGAGTCTCCAGCCACTGATTGAACTCGGTGAATTCTGGATAAGGGGACACGGCCTTCTTGAGGTTGCGCAGGGTGAGTGGAATATCTTTCAGATAGCCGGACTTGCCGTCCCGGTGATGCAGTCGCGCGAAGATGCCGGCCACCTTGAGGTGGCGCTGTGCGCTCATCCAGTCAAAATCCTGCCTGAACGTACTCCAGTCCGCATTCGTAAGTCCTGCTTCATGGGCGCGCTGGTAGAAGGTGAGCGCCCAGTGCATTACCCGTTCCTCCGGCCACTCAATGTAGCTGTCACGTAGCAGTGAGACCAGGTCATAGGTCAGAGGGCCGACGACGGCATCCTGGAAATCAATCACCCCCGGCGAGCGCTGATCGGTCACCATGAGGTTGCGCGAGTGATAGTCGCGGTGTACGAAAACCTGTGGCTGGGCGCGGGCGCGTTCGGACAGCATGGCGTAGATTCGCTCCAGGAGCTCGCGTTCTTCCGCGCTCAGACGCATGCCGAGGTGGCGCTCCAGGTACCAGGTATCAAACAGGCGCATCTCCTGCAGCAGTAATTCATCGTTGTAGACCGGGAGTCCCTCAGTCGGGCAGGTCTGGATGTGCAGAAGGGTGGTTATGGCATCGTCATACAGCTTATCCACGCTCTCCTCGTTCAGGCGGGCAAGATAGGGGGTGGCCCCCAAATCCTCCAGCAGCATGAGTCCTCGCTCCGCACAGCTGGCGTAGATGTGTGGAACATGCACACCATACCCTTCCAGGATCCGGTTGATGCGTTCAAACGGACGGATGTCCTCGTGCTCGGGGGGGGCGTCCATGACGATCAGGCTGCGCCCAGGGTAGTGCAGCCTGAAGTAGCGCCGGAAGCTCGCGTCTGCCGAGGCGGGGAGCAACTCGCTCGAGGCAAGGCCGAGTTCATCATGCAGCCAGTGCTGGATCAGTTCGAGTCGAGGGTCCATGGCTATTCAGAAAAACAGGGAGAGGACGCCGAGGGCGATGGCGGTGAGGCTGACCGCCGCGGTACGCCGGCCCATCGCCATACCACCAATGGCCAAGGCCAGCACCACCTTGACGATGGTATTGGTGAATACGGCAATCAGGATGGTGTTGCGCGCGACTTCGAGGTCCAGCCCGCTCAGACTGAGCTTGGCGACCGAGAGGGTCAAGGCGTCGACATCGGCCAGCCCGGAGGCAACAGCGAGCGCATAGAGTCCGGCCTGACCAAACCAGGCTTTGGTGCCGCTGGCGAGTACCATGATGAGGGCGAGCAGAAGCCCGAACTTGAAGGCGTTGCCCAGTTCGAAGGGATTGGGCAGATTGGCTTGCGTGAGTGGGCCCTCCGGGGTGATGCCGCGCCACAGATAGACCGCTCCGCCAAGGGTCACGAGGGTCATGAGTGCCAAGGGGGGGAAGAGGGCGGAGATGAGCTCGGCATGGACCACTCCCGCCACAATCAGCACCCGCAGAAACATGATGCTGCAGGCGGCCAGCACGCCCGCTGCAAGAAGCTGCGGGGCGTAGCGGGCGTCGCGCGCATAGCGGGCAAGATTGAGGGTCACGGCGGTGGAGGACACCAGCCCCCCCAGCAGGCTGGTCGCCATGATGCCGCGCCTCGGTCCAGCCAATTTGATGGCGAAATAACCGATGAACGACAGTCCGGACACCAGCACTACCATCCACCACGCAAGATAGGGATTGAGTGCCTCCCAGGGGCCAAAGCCTTGATCGGGCAATAGAGGCAGCAAGACGACGGAGATCAGAAGGAGCTTGAGTGCGGCATGCAACTCGCCCTCGGTCAGCTGCGTCAGCCAGCTGTGCAGCATGGGCTTGAGGCCGAGCAGAAGGGTGGTAACTACGGCGCTGGCTGCCGCGATGAGTGGGAAGCCGAGGGTGGAAAGCAGACCGAGGGCTAGGGTGAGCAGCAGGGCGACTTCGGTGGTGATGCCGAGCTGCGCCTCCTCGCGGTTGGAGGATATCCAGTGGCCGATAACGGCCAAGGCGGCAAAACCCGCGAAGGCCAGCCCAGCAAAGGCAACGGTCAGCTTGAGCGAGACCACGCCGATCACCCCGCCCAGCAGCCCGGTCAGACCAAAGGTACGGATGCCGGCCACACGATGCCCCTCGGCAGCGGCACGCTCGTGCCAGCCGCGTTCTGTACCGATGAGTAGCCCGATGGCCAGGGCAATGCCGAGGTGTTGCAGGAGGGGGAGGTGGTCCATGAGCTAATTAAACCCGATCCATGAGCTGCGTGCGATGTCCATTGATTGTATGGCGGGCTATGCTCAAAACGGGGCGTCCACGGACGATCTTCGCTTTATGTTACTCTGTCGGGTTATGCGGAGGCCTGCGCGGATTTTTCTTGGCCAGCCGCATGTCATTAGGAGATTTGCATCATGTATGATGTGCATATCAGTAAAATCTATTGACGGTGTCACATGATCCTTTTCCGCCAGCTGTTCGATGAAGCCACCTGGACCCTGACCTACCTGCTCGCTGACCCGCGTACCCGTGAGGCGGTCATCATCGACCCCGTGCTGGAGCAGGTGGAGCGTGATCTTGCGGTCATCCGTGAGATGGGCGTCACCCTGCGTTACATCCTCGAGACCCACGTGCATGCCGACCACGTGACCGGCGGCGGTAGCCTACGCAAAGCGCTGGGCGCGCAATTCGTGGCCGGACAGGGGACGGGGTTGTCATGCACCGACGTCCTGCTGGGCGATGGCGATACCCTTGCCTTTGGCGATGAGGTGATCCATGCCATCGCGACCCCCGGGCACACCAATGGCTGTATGAGCTATCGTTGGCGCGACCGTCTTTTCACCGGTGACACCCTGCTGATCGATGCCTGTGGGCGCACGGATTTTCAGGAGGGGAGCGCCGAGCGCCTCTATGACAGTTTGCAGAAGCTGTTGTCCTATCCTGATGAGACACTGGTCTTCCCAGGACATGACTACAACGGTCGGCGTGTCAGTACCATTGGTCAAGAAAAGGGGATCAATCCCTACATTGTCGGCCTTGATCGCGCCGCCTTCGTCGCCAAGATGAACGCGCTGGAGCTACCTCGACCGCGTCGCATCGATATCGCGGTTCCGGCCAACAAACGGTGCGGCGAGACTTCGTGAGCTGGCGTACACATCCATCCTCGGCGCCGAGGTCATTTAAGCGCTGAGCCTGATCGGGGGCTTTTCCCGTGGCATGACGGCGCCGAGCCACGCTACCAGCCGCGTTGTCGGGTGAACGGGCTTAGGTTACGCTGATCGGCCTTCAATGGAGGCCATTTTCGTGTTCGCCGTCCTTCAGCAACTCTTGGCGATTACCGTCCTGCGCGCAGGCCCGCAGGATTTGCCTGTCGATCCTCGCCTGCCGATCTGGCTTGCGGGCGCCTATGCCTTGGTCGGTGGGATGGTGTTGTCCTCGCGCCTGAGCTTCGCCGAGGGCGTGGCCCAGGCGGGCCTCGATGCCCTGCTCCTCGCCGCCTTCGCTTGGGGCGTGCTGCGTTTCCGCGGTTTCCCCGAGCGCTTCATCCAGACCTATGCCGCGTTGCTCGGCGTCAACCTTCTGCTCGCCCTGCTGTCCTGGCCGCTGTTTGCCATGGCCCCCCTGGATACTGCGGCCACGCAACTGAGCGTGGCCCAGGTCGGTTTGCTGGTGGCCCTGCTGTGGACACTGATCGCCCAGGGGCAGATCCTGCGCAGTGCCCTGGAGCTGGGGGCCGGACTCGGGCTGCTGCTCGCCTTCGCCTATTTCACCGCCGCGAGCTTGATCATCGCTGCGGTGTTCCCTGCAGGTGCGCCGGCATGAAGCGACCTCTGCATATCCTCGGTATCGGCGGCACCTTCATGGGGGGCATCGCTCAGCTCGCGCGTGCGGCGGGCTATGCGGTGTCTGGTGCGGACCGCAATGTCTATCCGCCGATGAGCGACCAGCTCGCTGCCGCGGGCATTCCCTGGGTTGAGGGTTACGATCCTGCACAGCTCGAGGGCTTCGAGGGCGAGATTGTGGTCGGCAATGTCATGCGCCGCGGCATGCCGATCACCGAGGCCATGCTCGACCGCGGCCTGGACTACACCTCCGGTCCGGAATGGCTCTGGCGCAACATCCTGCGCGGGCGCTGGGTGCTGGCGGTGGCCGGCACCCACGGTAAGACCACCACCAGCTCGATGCTGGCCTGGATCCTTGAATACGCCGGCCTCAAGCCCGGCTTTCTAATCGGCGGGGTGCCGAACAACTTCGGCTGCTCCGCACGCCTGGGCGAGGGACCGTTCTTCGTGGTCGAGGCGGACGAGTACGACACCGCCTTCTTTGACAAACGATCCAAGTTCGTTCACTACCGGCCGCGCACGGCGATCCTCAACAACCTGGAGTTCGACCATGCTGACATCTTCCCCGACCTTGCGGCGATCCAGACCCAGTTTCACCATCTGGTACGCACCATCCCCGGCGGCGGCCTGATCGTGCGCCCGGCCGAGAATCCCGCGCTGGACGCGGTGCTCGAGCGCGGCTGCTGGACTCCGGTCGAGACCTTCGGTCACACCGGCCAGTGGGCCATCGGTACGGCTGCGGCCGACGGCTCACGCTTTGAGGTCCTCCTCGAGGGGCAGCGCGTAGGCGAGGTGCGCTGGGGGCAGCTCGGTGTCCACAACATGCATAACGGCCTCGCGGCCCTCGCCGCTGCGCGGCATGCGGGTGTGCCGGTGGCAGTGGGCATCGAGGCTCTCGCCCGCTTCACCGGTGTCAAGCGCCGCCTCGAGGTGCGCGGCAGCGCGCGGGGCGTGACGGTGTACGATGACTTCGCCCACCATCCGACCGCCATTCGCACGACCCTCGAGGGCCTGCGAGCACGGATCGGCGCGGCCCGTCTGCTGGTGGCGCTCGATCCACGCTCCAATAGCATGCGCATGGGCGTGTACGCCGACCAGCTCGGGCCTGCGCTGGCGGCCGCAGATGCGGTCTGGCTGTTCCAGCCCGAGGATGCAGGCTGGGACGTACGCCGTGTGGCCGAATCTTTGCACTGCCCGACCTGGAGCGGCGGCAATGTTGAGGCCATGGTGGACAGCCTAGCGGCGAACGCTCGGCCGGGCGATCACATCGTGCTGATGAGTAACGGCAGTTTTAATGGGGCACACATGCGCCTGCTCGAGGCTCTGCAATCGCAGGTCGAGGTCTGACCATGCCCGTCTTCCTTGGCATCACCGGCGCCTCGGGCCCGGTCTATGCCAAGCACCTGCTCGAGTGCCTGCTGGCCGCCGGGGCGCAGGTGGGGCTGTGCGTCTCTAAGGCCGACCACCAGGTGGCCACCCTGGAGATGGGGGCGTCATGGCCCGTGCGGCCCGAGACGATGCAGGCGTTTTTTCTCGGCTGCTTGCCGGGATCCTCCGGGCGGTTGGAGGTCTTTGGACGTGAGGATGGGTTGGCCCCGGCGGCGTCTGGCTCCAATCCACCGATGCGACAGTGATCTGTCTCTGTATTACGGCGAGTCTTGCGGTCATTGCCCAAGGGCTTGCGGACTCGCTGATCGAGCGTGTCGCCGATGGGACGCTCAAGGAGCGGCGCACTCTCATCCTCGTGCCGCGCGAGGCACCGTTCTCCGCCATCCACCTGGAACATATGACGCGCCTAGCGCAGCCGGAGGCGATGGTCTTGCCGCCCAATCCGAGCCTCTATCATTAGCCGCAGAGAACCCAGACTTAGTCGATTTCGTTGTGGCCCGTATCCTTGACCATCCGCAGCTGCCGCATAACCTGATGGCACGCTGGGGAGAGTGAGCATGAGCACGACCATCTTGCCCCTGTTTCCGTTGCATACCGTCCTCTTTCCCGAAGGAGATCTGTCCCTGCGAATCTTCGAGACGCGCTACATCGATATGGTGCGCGATTGCCTGCGCCAGCAGAGCCCCTTTGGGGTATGCCTCATTCGCGAGGGCAGCGAGGTCGGTGAGCCGGCCATGCCGTATGCGGTCGGAACCTCCGCCCTGATCGTCGACACCGGCATGCGAGCAGAGGGGTTGCTTGGCATCTACACGCGCGGCCAGCGCCGCTTCCGCATCCGCGGCCTAAAGGTGCGGCCCGACAGGTTGTTGCTGGCGGAGATCGAGTGGCTAGACGAGGAACCCGCGCGCGAGCCGCCTCCTGAGCCGATGCGCCGCTTGCTCGCCAGCCTGCTGGAGGTCGAGAGTGCTCCGCCGGTCGGGCCGATGAGCGATGCACGCTGGGTCGTCTACCGCCTGGCCGAGCGTCTGCCGCTGCGCTTGACCGAGCGACAGGCGGTGCTCGAGGCCGCGAGGCTGGAGGAGGCCCTGGTGGTTGTCGAGGAGGTTGCGCGCCGCCTGGGGTTGTGGGCGGAAGGGCTGTGAGCGATCCGTTGGCAACATCCCGAGTCCTTCATCTCGACGAGCCCGGTGTCGCCCGCGCCTTGGCCGAGCACGAGGTGCTGGTGGTCGCCTTCTGGGCACCGTGGTGCGGCCCTTGTCAGGCCTTCGCCCCGGTGTTCGAGTCGGTGGCGGAAGAGACCGGCGACGCCGTGTTCGGCAAGGTCAATGTCGATGCTGAACCCAGTCTCGCGGCCCAGTTTGGCGTGCGCTCCATCCCCTCCGTGATGGGGGTGCGCGAGGGCGTGGTGCTCTACCTGCAACCGGGGGCACTCTCGGCCGCTGACCTGGTCGCCCTGGTGGGGCATCTGCGCGCGGTGGACATGGATAAAGTGCGTGCAGCCTTGGCTACGTCACCTGAGAGTGACGCGGGGGCATGATCCTTGTCATCGGCCAGATGGCCGCCATGGTCCTGATCGGCTTGTGGTGGCAGTGGGCGCGCCCGGGGGGGTGGGAGGCCGCACAGGCGCGCGGTGCCCTGACCACCCTCGTTTATTACGTGCTATTGCCCGCCCTGGTCCTGGGGGTGCTGTGGCGTGCCCCGCTCGGGGGCGACAGCCTGCGCATTGCCTGGGTTGCCGCCCTAGGGGTGTTGGCGAGCATGGGGTTGATGGCTGGGCTTGCGCGCTTTATGCGGCTCTCGCGTGGGCAGACAGGGGCTCTGCTGCTGGCCGCCGCCTTCCCCAATGCCACCTACCTCGGCCTGCCGGTGCTGGAGTCGCTGTACGGCGACTTCGGGCGCGCCGTGGCGGTCCAGTACGACCTGTTTGCCTGCACCCCGCTGTTGCTAAGCCTTGGGATCGCCATCGCGGTGTTCTACGGGCGGCCCCACGGCGACCAGCCCCTCTGGGTCGGCATCCTGAAGGTTCCCGCGCTATGGGCCGCGCTGCTGGCATCCGCCCTCAACCTGTCGGGCGTGCCACGGCCGGACATGCTCGGAGGCCTCCTCGAGCGGCTCGGCGCGGGGGTCGTTCCGCTCATGCTGATCGCCCTTGGCATGGGCTTGCGTCTGGATGCCCTCCAGCCTACTGCGCTCGCGCGGGTCAGCCCGGTGCTGGTCATCCAGCTCGTCGTGGCCCCAGCCCTGGTCTGGGTTGCAGGTTTAATGCTCGGCCTCTTGCCCCCATTATTGACCGCCGTGGTCCTGGAGGCCGGGATGCCGGTCATGGTGCTCGGCCTGGTGTTGTGTGACCGTTACGGTCTTGACACCGGCCTGTATGCCGCCGCGGCTACCCTTTCCACTCTGCTCAGCCTGTTCACCCTGCCGCTCTGGCACGGTCTGATCGGTGCCTGAGGCTTATTGGCTCGTTGAGGTCTGCATGAAGATCAGCAAGGACAAGGTCGTTTACATCTATTTCACCCTGCGCGATGAGGCGGGGGCGGTGCTCGACAGCAATGTCGGCGGTGATCCCCTTGCCTACCTGCACGGTCACGGCAACCTTATTCCTGGGCTGGAGCGTGCGCTCGAGGGGCGCACCAGCGGTGAGCGCTTCGAAGTTACGGTGCCCCCCACGGAGGCCTACGGTGAGCACGACCCCGGCGGCATGATTGAAGTCCCGCGCAGCACCCTGAGTCCCGAGGTGGTGGTTGAGATCGGCAACCATGTCCAGACCATGGGGCCGGAGGGGCGCATCGAGTTCACCATCGTCGGCTTTGATGACGAGAGGGTGATGCTCGACGGCAACCACCCGCTGGCTGGGCGGACCTTGCATTTTGAGGTCGAGGTGGGGGCGATTCGTGATGCCCATCCGGATGAGGTCAAGCACCACCGCGTGCATCCGGCGGGACATCATCTGATGGTGATGGATTCCTCGTTCGACGAATCCCTGCTCAAACAGGCCGATTGATGCTGGAATACCGTATCGCTCCTGCCCATCCCGAGGCGCGCGAATACACCCTCGAGTTGACCGTACCTGCCCCTGACCCTGCGGGGCAGGGCTTCGCCATGGCCGCCTGGACTCCGGGCAGCTATATGGTGCGCGACCATGCCCGGCACGTGACGCACATCGAGGCGCGTGATGCTACGGGCGGTGCCGTGCTGCTGACCTGGGTGGACAAGCAGACTTGGCGCGCCGCCCCTTGTGAAGGTCCTTTGACCCTGCGCTGGCGGGTGCATGCCTACGAGCTGTCGGTACGCACCGCCTACCTCGATACCCTCTGGGGGTTTGCGGACGGGGCCGCTGTGTGGCTGCGTCCGCTCGGGCTGGAGCAGACCCCTTGCCGGGTTGAGTTGCTGCGCGCCCAAAGCCGATATGCGCAGGGCTGGCGGGCGGCCATCATGCTCCCGCCAGAGGCGGTGGATGACGAGGGTTACGGCACCTATCTTGCTGAAGACTTCGAGGCCCTGCTCGATGCACCCGTGGCCTTCGGTCCGTTGCGCACCTTGGAGTTCGAGGTGCGTGGCGTGCCGCACCGCTTCGCCTGGCTCGGACGGGTCGTGTTCGACGAGGCGCGCCTCGCCTCGGATCTTGCGCGGGCCTGCGAAGCGGTGGTCGGTCTGTTCGGCACGGAACCGCCGCCCTTCCCGCGTTATCTGTTCCTCGCCCTGGTCACCGGTGACGGCTACGGCGGTCTAGAGCACCGCGAGGGATGCGCGCTGCTGTGCCGACGGGAGCACTTCCCGCTCCCTGGCGAGGTAGGGGTCACGGCCGCCTATCGCGAGTTCCTCAGCTTGTGTACGCACGAATACCTGCATGCCTGGCTGGTCAAGCGCATCCGCCCCGCGGCCCTGATGGGGTTGCCGCTGGAAGCGGAGGCCTACACCCGCCTGTTGTGGCTGTTCGAGGGGGTGACCAGCTACTACGACGACCTGTTGCTAGCCCGCGCGGGGTTGATCACCCCGCAGGAGTATCTCGATACCTTCGCAGCCACGCTGAGTCGTGTGTGTCGTGCGCCGGGACGCCTGCGCCAGTCGCTTGAGCACGCAAGCCTCACCACCTGGACGCGGTTGTACAAGGCGGATGAAAACACCCCCAATGTGGCCATCAGTTATTACACCAAAGGAGCACTATTCGCCTGGATGCTGGATGCCGAACTGCGCCGACGAAGCTGCGATCGTGTCAGCCTCGATGACTTGTTGCGCGCTCTTTGGCGTGAATACGGTCTTACTGGGCGTGGGGTCGAGGAGGATGGGCTCGAGCCTTGGCTAGAGGCCGTGGCGGGGGTGGCCCTAGCGGATGTGTTCCAGGCCGGATTGCGTGATACGGCAGAATTGCCGTTGGAAGGGATTGCCACGACTTTAGGGC
>JARJMX020000173.1 GCA_029335925.2 Gammaproteobacteria bacterium | reverse complement strand
GACTAAATCATTGGCTAATTTGGTCCCCCAATCATCAAACATTCGATAGGAATTCTTCTTTTCGAGCGCCTCCAGCTTCGCTAAGGTGGCGAAGTATTTCTCTTGCAATTCCTTGTAGTCAGCTTTCCACTTTTTGATCAGATCAAGGGCTTCGTTGGTATTTTTTTCCCACGATGCCGCAGTTTTCTTCCATCCATCAATATCATGCTTGTACTGCTCCACGCTCACCATACCCGAACCCCCGCCTGATCGGGTCAGGGCCTCATGCCCTTGGCGCATAAGCGACAAAATGGGAGCCATCAAACCCAAAGCCTGCCAGCCTTCTTTTCTCATAAGAACCTCTCTTGTGTTGTCGGTTAAACACCCCATCCCCTCAGGTCAGCCCGCTTAAGGGCGCGGGCCGTATTGGTCGGGGGAGTCCTGTTCTTCTATTCCGTGCTCAGCTTGCGTCTGAATTTCGCTTGCGCTTTTTGTTGCGATCCATCATATCAGACCTCAATGAACAAAAATTGCAAAACAGCAGGCCTGCCCATAACGGTAAGCTGCCAACAATGGACAGCCTTAGTCCAAAGACCTAAGGCTATGGGGCTACTTCCCCCACCCGTCCACATCCGCCAAGGCTTCATCCATAAGCCGCTGGAGCGCGGCATCGGATGCATCGGCCTGCATCAGCTCATCCAGCGTGCAGGTGGAACTGCGACCTGCGCGAATATCCGCAAGCCTGGACTTGGCCAGCGCAAGGTCTTCCCAATCCTCCAAGCATTCAAGGAGCGCCTCGCGCACCAAGACGCTCTTGCTGCGGCCTGTGGCCTTGGCCAGCGCCTCCAGGCGCGCTTTCAGGCCTGCAGGAAGACGCACGTTCAGAACCGTCATGGCCGCCATAAGGTCACCCTAAGCCATCCCACCGGCAGGGCGGATTCTAGCCCAAAAAAAAAGGCGACGGGGGATACGTCGCCTGCTTAAGAGTCTCAAGCGCCTTACGCCTTAGATGCGATAATCCCCGAGGCTCTCGCCCCTTTTGAGAATCTCCACCACCCAGTCCGGACGACGGCCAGGCCCGCCCGTCCAAATTTCCCCATTCGGGCCGCGATACTTGATCTCCGGCCTGTTCTCGGCCTTGGCCACCTTCTTCATGGGGCGACGCTTGCGCTTGAAACCGCCTGGGAAGACTTCATCCGCGTGGATGTCGTACTTCAGCACCAGCTCCTTGATCTGGTGAACGGCCTGATTCCGCTCAGCTTCCTCAAACCTCTTGGCCTCTTCTATCAAAGAAAGCGCCTTCTGCTTGAGCTGCTCCGCCGTCATCGGGGCATGGTCTTGCGCTTGAGCTTGCGCCTCTGTCTTTTGAGTTTGCACGTTGGGGGCGTGTGTTTGTTCAGTCATAGCGACCTCCTGCATGGCTCTGGATGTGGGCGCGGGCACGGTCAATGACCCGGCCCGGATATGGGATCTGACTGGAGCGCTTGATGACGCGGGCAGGGTATTGAGCGCCCGCCACGGCCACGCGGGCGGCCCGTCTATCCGGTCGTGTACGGCGAGGACGATTTCGCGGCGCTGGATGCCCTGCCTGACTTTCCCTGTCCGCCGCGCCGCAAGGCTTTGCCTTCTAAGCTGCCGACGGAACTCAAAGAACCCCATATCGGCAGTTGATCCAGCCATAGAACAGGTAGTCAAGGCCGCCCCCCTTAAGATCGATCATAACGCTCTGTCTGGGCTCGACTGCCCGGGGGGCGACGATGAGCGCAGTCAGCACAAGCGCCGCCTGCGCAAAAGCTTCGGCTACCGTCGGCTCCAGCCCACGCACGCCGATGTCGGCGACATGCTCGAAATGTTCCCAGGGTCCGCGCGTGTCCATCGTGACTCCAGCATGGTTCTTCCCGAGTATGGCTTACGGATGACAAGGTGCAAGACTGCGTTTTTTCTTGGATTCCTCCTTGGGTGGTGCTATTAATGTCATTAAGAATTCACAAAGGCTTCGCCCGGATATCGGGCATGACGAGGAGACGACCATGCAGCTTCCCTTGCAAATCACCTTTCGCGATATCCCGCCTTCAGAAGCCATTGAAGCCGCCATCCGCGAAAAGGCGCAAAAGCTTGAGCGTTACTTCGATCGCATCACCAGTTGCCGCGTGATCGTCGAAGCACCGCACAAGCACCATCACAAGGGCAAGCTTTATGAGGTGACCATCAACATCACCATTCCAGGTCATGAAATCGTAGTCAGTCGTGACAACCACGATAAGCATGAACATGAAGACCTTTATGTCTCCATCCGTGATGCCTTTGCGGCCGCCCAGCGGCAGCTGGAGGCCTGTGTGGGAAAGATGAGGGGTGAGGTGAAGACCCATGAAATGCCTGCTCATGGACGCGTGATCGAGATTACTCCCGATCACGGCACCATCCTCACTCCAGATGGGCGCGAAATCTATTTTCATCCCAACAGTTTGCTGAACAAGGATTTCGAGCGCCTGGAGAAGGGGGCTGAGGTGCGCTTCGCCGAGGAAAAGGGCGAGAAGGGGCCCAAGGCGACCACCGTGCACGTGATCGGCAAACATCACATCGGCGAATAAGGCGCCTTAGATCGGCGGGATGGGGTCCGAGCCGAGTTGCCATGGGCGCCGCCAGATCAGCGCTCCATCTCGCCAGACCTCCCGGATGCGATGCAGGGGAACCTCGTGGGGTTCCCCTTTTTCGTGCCAGAGGATCACGGAAAAAGGCTCGCCTTCGCGCAAAAAGGGCTCGCGCAGATCGCCGTGGACCAGACCGCCCGCCAGCCGGAAATGGGCCGTGCCGAAGGCCGGATCCCAAGGGATCCGAGCAGCACAAGATCCTCCCCATTCGTGGGGGGGCCGCGAATTCACTTGCGGTGAGCCGAAAAAAATCCATGGATGGATTTTTTTCCCTAGCAGAAGGTGCGGCTTGCCAAATCTGCTTTCAGAGGAGAGCCTACCCAGGCATGCTCCTGCGATGGTGTCAGCTCATCCCAAGGATAGGCAGTATTTCCGCGATTTGCCCCTCGGCAGGTGCATCACAGCGCACCGGTAGGGTGAGGCGCTTTTCCTTGTCGTCCAGGGGCTCGGCACTTTGTTGCTGGGCGCTGAGAACTTCCAGCGTGGCCTCGGAGGGGTCGCCGCCGACGCGGGCACGGGCAAGCAGGCGTTGACGCAGGGTGTCTTCGAGGCAGTATATGGCGAGGATGTGGAAGGGTACGCCCAGCCTTTCGGCCAGGGCGCGGGCGGCCCGGCGTGGAGCGGCCGCAAGGTAGGTGGCATCGAGGATGACGCCAAAGCCGGCCTGGATGACCGTCTCGGCCAGCTCCAGCAGGCGGGCATAGGTCTTGGCCGTGGCCGCGGGCGTGTAGCGTCCGGCGAAGAGCCCATCCTCGCCGCGCTCTGGGAAGAGGCGCTGGCGTTCGATGTCGGAGCGGATGCGGAGCAGGCCCCTGCTCTCGGCCAGGATCAGGGCGGCATGGCTCTTGCCGCTGCCAGAATAGCCGTGGGTGATGAGAAGCTGCGGTTGGCCGGGCTGGGTGTAGCGCTCGGCCAGGTCGACATAGCGTGCATAGCGGGTCCGTGCCTCCCTGACCTGCTCCGGAGTGCTGCCGAAGGCGACGCCGAGCAGGGCGACCTTGGCGCGGACCATGGCGCGGTAAGTCTGGTAGAAGCGCAACAGGGCCAGCCCCGCGTAGTCGCCGGTGTGTTCCAGATAGCGGTTGAGCAGGCGATGGGCATGGGCGGGCAGGCCGCGGTCCTCCAGGTCCATGAGCAGGAAGGCCAGCTCGCTCATCACATCGATCCAGCGGAAGCTGTCGTTGAACTCGAGGGCGTCGAAGATGACGACGGCATCGTCCACCAGGGCCATGTTGCCAAGGTGCATGTCGCCGTGCAGTTCGCGCACGAAGCCTTCCCGCTTGCGGGCGGCAAGGGTAGACGCAAGGCGCGTGTAGGCGGCTTCGGTCCACAGGCGCAGACGCTCGAGCTGTTCATGGCGTGGGGCATCGTCCGGATCGAGTAGCGGCTTGATCTGTTCGAAGTTCTGCGCCATCGGCGCGTACACGGTCGCAGGCTCACCCAAGGGGCTGTCCATCCCGACGTGGGGTGCGGCGGCATGGAAGGCGGCGATGCGGTCGGCCAGCTCGTCCATGCGCGCAAGCGGCAGGACCTCGCGGGTCAGTACCTGATCGAGCTGGGCGCCGTCCGGGAAGCGGCGCATAACCACTGCCGCCTCGAGCACCTCGCCTTCACCGTCGAGCCTCGGGGCCTCGGGGGTGCCGCGAATCAGTGCCACATCGAGTTAGAGTCCGCCGCCCAGGATGCGATTTAGGCGCAGTTCCTCAGGGCAAAAATGGATGCGCTGGGCCAAGTCAGTGAAGTTCAAAAAACCGAAATCGACGGGTTTTTTGAGCTTGTAGGCCCGTTCACCGGCCAGGATGACCGAGGAGATATGCGTCTCGACCAGACGCGCAGCTGGATCCTGGGTCTGGAATTGCTGGAGGAGGGCGGTAACAAGGGTTCGGTGCGCGTCAAGGGCGGCGGACATGGCAGGTTCCCATAAGTTAATATGCCGGAAGCATAAATCAGCACGCCTATTGCATCCATTCCCATGACCTCTCGCCGTTCCCGGCCCGCCCATGTCCGCTCGGGCATCGTTGCCTTCCTGCTCAAGCTGGCCCTAGCCCTCCTGCTTGTCGGCGGGCTAGGGCTGGTGCTGTACGCCATGCATCTTGACCGCCGCGTGCAGGAGCGCTTCTCCGGCAGCCTGTGGGCCCTGCCGGCCAAAGTCTATGCGCGGGCGATGGAGTTGTGGGTCGGTTTGCCGCTTTCGCCCATCCAGCTCGAGCGCGAGCTGGGTCGGCTGGGCTATCGTCAGACGGATGGCCATCCGCAGCCTGGCGAGTACCGTAAGGCCGGGGTGGACTTCGAGGTGTATGCCCGCCGCGCGCAGCATGTGGACGGTGAGGAGCCGGAACGGCTGCTGCGCATCCGCTTCGATGGCAACCGTGTTGCCGGTCTCTGGGATGAGGCGCGTCGGCCCGTGGCCTTGGTCCGCCTCGATCCGCCCATGATTGGCAGCTTTTATCCGGACAAGCAGGAGGATCGCATCCTGCTCCGCCTGCAGGACACTCCGCCGCTGCTGGTTCAGACCTTGCTTGCGGTGGAGGACCAGTCTTTCTTTGAACATTATGGCGTCAACCCGTGGGCGATTCTGCGCGCGATGGTGGTCAACATGATCAGCGGCCAGGTCACGCAAGGCGGCAGCACCATTACCCAGCAGCTGGCGAAAAACTTTTTCCTCAGCAATGAGCGTACGATCTCACGCAAGCTCACCGAGCTGATCATGGCCATCGATTTGGAGTGGCACTACAGCAAGGAACAGATCCTCGAGGCCTATCTGAACGAGGTCTGGCTGGGGCAGGATGGCAACCGCGCCATCCACGGCTTTGGCCTTGCGAGCGAGTTCTACTTCGGTCGTCCGCTGAGGGAACTGGAGCCCGACCAGCTTGCCCTGCTGGTCGGCATGGTCAAGGGGGCGTCGTACTACAACCCGCGCCGCAATCCTGAGCGCGCGCTTGAGCGGCGCAATGTCGTGCTCGGCGTGATGGCTGAGCAAGGATTGATCTCCCCCGAGCAACGTGATCAGCTCCGTCAGCGAGATCTCGGTGTGAGCAAGATTGCAGGGGGGGGACAGGGGCTGCATCCCGCCTTTCTGCAGCTGGTGCGTCGGCAACTCAAGCAGGAATACGATGAGCAGGCATTGCGCACGCTTGGTCTGCGCATCTACACCACGCTCGAGCCGGAGGTGCAGTGGCAGGCCGAGCAGGCGGTGGCGGGGCAGCTTCCGCAACTGGAGAAGGCGCGCAAGCTGCCAGCCGGGAGCCTGCAGGCCGCGGTGATCGTCACCGAGCCGATCTCAGGCGAGGTACTAGCTGTGGTCGGCGACCGAGAACCCCGTTTCGAGGGCTTCAACCGTGCGCTCGACGCGCGCCGCCCGATCGGTTCGCTGGTCAAGCCTGCCATTTACCTGACGGCCCTTGAGCAGCCGCAGCGCTATGGTCTTGGCACCTTGCTTGAGGATGCTCCACTGACCCTTGAACAACCAGGCAGTCCTCCTTGGTCGCCGGAGAATTACGACCGGCAATACCGTGGCTGGGTACCGCTGTTTTGGGCCCTCGCGCACTCGCTCAACCTGCCGGCGGTGAGGGTGGGGCTGGATGTGGGGGTGGACAACGTCGCCTCCACCCTGCGCCGCTTGGGCGGCAC
>JARJMX020000099.1 GCA_029335925.2 Gammaproteobacteria bacterium | reverse complement strand
GGGATGAACTTCCCATATGAGCATCATGCTAGGTTGAACCATCAGCCAAATCATGCAATAATGAAGATTGCTGTGATCGCATCACGGCCATCTTCAAGCTAAGGTCAGTCAAGCCTTATCTTAAGGCATCAACCCGTCATCCCATAGGAACAGGAGCATCATTATGGCCTTCCGTGATTATCTTGACCAAGTACAAAAAGTTTACATTGCCTACTATCAGCGTCCGGCGGACCCGGAGGGGTTGCGTTATTGGGCGCAGCGTATGGATGTGTCCGGCGGTGATCTGAAGGAGGTGATCGACGCCTTCGCAACGTCGGAGGAGGCTCAGCGTCTTTACGGCACCATCGACAAGGATACCATTGGTGGAGTGGTTGACAAAATCTATAAGGCCCTCTTTGATCGTGAACCTGATGCAGAAGGCCGTCAGTTTTACATCGAGGGGTTTAGCAAAGGGTCTTTCACCGCAGGGAGCATTGTCCTCGACATCCTGAATGGTGCTCGGGACAATGATGCGATTGCCATTCAAAACAAGCTTGAGGCAGCTCAGCTTTTCACCCAAATGCTTAACCCGAAGTTGGATGGTTCGCCTTCTCTGGCAACCTATAGCGGCAAACAGGATGAGGAGGCCGCTCGTGAGTGGTTGAAGTCGGTCAAATCCGATCCCAAGACACTTAAAACAGAAGCCGATGTCAAGGCGTTTGTGCAAAGCAAAATTGCTGATGCCAAGGACGCCATCCTTGAAGAACTTGCGCAATCGGAGCAAGCGAAAAGCGTCTTCACGCTCACTCAAAGCGCAGATGCCGCTGAAGCTAATGTCTTTTTGGCGAAACCTGTGATGAGTCCTCTGGGGATTGAGCTACAAACCTTGAATTCGGCGGATAATCTTAAAGGCACGGGTGTCGATCCAACGCTGGATATTCTGTGGACAGGAATCACTTCATCTCGGGTTGCTCCAACCCTTCAAGGTATTGAAACCATTAAGGTATCCAATCTTGAGGATAGCACGTTCATCTTGGCGGCGGATAACGTCATTGACGTGAAGAACATTGAGGTTCATGGTAGCGTAGGGGGGTTTACCGCCAGCAATCTGCAAACCAAAGTTGAGAAGGTTTCCATCACGAATACGGCGACCGCGACAAGAATTCAAGTGGCCAATAGCGCCCTTTCGGGGAACAATGATGAAGTTCAGGTGGTGCTTGATAAGGCCCTTGAAGGTTCAAGCCTGAATCTTGATGCTGCCTCGGGGGCGAATGGTTATGAGATGATCAAGGTCAAGGTGCAGAACCATGACAGCACCATGGATCGAATCAGCACGAACACCGCAAGCACCAAAACCATCGTCTTTGAGGGTGACAAGAACCTTACGTTGAAGGGTGATGGTACGTCTGCCCCGTTATCGGAGCACTTCACCAGCATCGATGCCTCGGCGATGAAGGGGTCGTTCACCTTGGGCGCGGTCAATGTCTATGGGGGTTCCGGTGCTTTTGAGGCTTCCGCCACGACCAAAGGCGGGGTGGTGATCAAGGGCGGCAGCAAGGATGATACCTTCGTCATCTCCGATCTTGGGGAGAAATATGACATCCAAGGCGGTGATGGGATGGATACCCTTGTCGTTACGGCGGCGGCTGGTCAAATGGAAAGCGACATTCCGAGCTTTGTTCGGACGGCCCCTAAGCTGAATAGCATCGAAATTTTGAAAGTGGTGGACGGGGACGGTTCGGCGGTGAGTGGTCATGTCGGGATCAATCTGACGGGAGTGAGCGGCCTTAAAGTCCTTGAGCTGGCACCTGGAGAGGGTGATCACACGAAGGTGATTACGCTAAGCAATCTGAGCCACAACAACGACTTCACCATTAAGGCCGTAGGTACCGGCGAGGCCGGGGCGCAGGTATTTAACGGTGTGACCTATAACCCACTGGGCGCCACAGGACCTTCGGATAAGGTGACCATTGAGGTGGGCAACAAAGGTGTTTCGATGGGAGCCAACCATAACCTGACCTTGGGTAACATCACGCTAAGCGGTGCGGATCATGTGTCCATGACCATCAAAGACCTTTCATCGACTTCGAAGGCTTATTTTGGTACCTTCACCGCGAATAGCTTGACAAACTTCGATCTGATGATCGAGGGCGGCAAGACTGAGGCGGGTTCGGTCACCTTCGGTTCTGCGCTCGGCGGCGGCGTGGGTACGGTGAGTACATTCAATCTGGTTTCGGATGCGGGGGTCACCGTAACGATTAATCAAAAGGATGGGGCGTCGTTTGAAATCAACGGTGCGGGAAATCATGAAATCACAGCAGGCATTTTGGACCATGCTGTTGCGATCAACGCTGCCGGAGCATCAGGCAAGCTGACACTCAAAGGCAGTTCCAAGGCCGACATGATTGTTGGTGGTTCAGGTGATGATACGATAACCGGCGGGGAAGGGGCTGATCAGCTTACGGGCGGCGCGGGTAATGACACCTTTATCCTTTCTATTCCGTCGAATTGGGACTCCTACGCCACCATCACAGACGCCTCGGCGGGTGATAAACTTGTCCTTGTGGACAAGGGATCTGAATCGTTTAATGCCACGAGGATATCCTTGTCTGGCGGAGCAACCTTTGAGGATTACCTTAACGTAGCGGCTAATTCTACGTCTGCCGGGACGAACGCTCAAATCAGGTGGTTTGAGTTCAATGATGACACTTACCTTGTAGAGGACATGAGCGACGAAGCTACCTTCCAAAATGGTGTCGATTTGGTCGTAAAACTGACTGGGATTGTGGATTTGAGCACAGCAACACTTTCAGGCCATATCCTGACGCTTGCCTGATGCCTCAATAGAGGACCTTATAAAAGCACCCGCCCAAGGCGGGTGTTTTTTTATGCCACAATGGAATCCAGATCGTTAGACCAGCCTATGATCCTAAAGCGGACTGGGGGAATAAAAAATGGAAAGACCAAGTCAAAAAAGAGCGACCGCCGTCATTCAAATTCAGCCGGTCGCCCCAAGTCCTAGAAGGGAAGGGAGTCCTCTCATGGTGAACCTAGGATAGCATAAAACCTGATCAAAAGGCCAATCGCGGTCGCTTGCGGTTGAAGTTTTGGCCCAAGAGGAGTATCATCAAGGGCAGCCGGCCGATGCTCCGGCCATCCCTTCGAGGCCCTTATCCCCTTCTTGATCATTGTGTGAACATCATGAACATCCGCTCCCAAGAAAACACCGCCGATATCTCCTCTCGCGTCTGGTCCATCGTCCAAGCCTTGCCGCAGCGTGAAGCCATTGATGAGAGCGACGCCAAGGCATGGGTGGAGGAGGTGGTGGCCCGTTACGGTGACCAAGCCCTCTGGCATGCTAAGCGCCTTGAGGGGTTTGGCGGGTCGGAGATCGGAGCCTTGGTGCGCAATTATCACGGGGTTCGGGCCGCCCATCATAGCGCGCATGACATTGTGGAGGAAAAGCTGATGCGGCGCGTCCCGACCGTGCCGAAGTCCCACCTTGTGCGCGGCCTTGAGCATGAACCGGTGCATGCGGAATACTTTGCTCGCAAGTGGTCGGCCCGTCGGGATGAAGAAGCCTATGAAGCTCTGAAGCAGGCAAAGGGGTCGCATCCCTGGATGCGCTATTCGCCCGACGATGTGGTTCGGATGCCTGCGGAACTGGTGCAGACCGAAGATGGCCGCCTGGTTCTTCAGCGCAGCAAGCAAGAGAGCCTCTGGCTGATCGACTACAAGGCCCCTTCGCACGTGACCGACACCCCGGTGATTCCGTTCCAGTACTCGGCGCAGCTGCACCAAGGGGCCATTCTTTGCGCTGAGACGGGCATCGATATTGACGGCATGATGCTCTCGCAATTCAATTGGGAGCAATGGGCGCTGAAGGATGATATCGTCCTGTGGGATGAAAACTTAGGGCGCTTGATCCTTGAAGCTGGCGATCACTATTGGGATTATGTCCTTCGTGGCGAGGTTCCGGCGTATGTTCAGAACCCTGTGTGGACGCCAGCCCCTGAGTATATTCAATCGCATCAGGAGGTGGCCCATCAGTACGCCCTGCTGAAGGCGTTGTCCGATGCGGCGGCCGAGCGTGCCGAAGCCTTGCGGGCCCAAATCCTTGAGCCTTTGGAAGGTTGCCGCCTAAGTGGCCAGCGCATCGAGTTTGTGGCCCCGAACGATCAGAGCAAGAAGCTGACCGTCTCGGCCAACCGCGTTCTCGACAAGGAGGCGGTGGCCCGCCTGCTGACCCCCGAGCAGATGCAGCTTTGCGAGAAAAAGGACAAGGCCACGGATTGGGACGTGGACGCCATGGTCCAGTACCTGACCGAAGCCGGGGTGGATGTGAACGCCTTCCGGCGGCGCAAGCTGGATGCGGATAAGGTTTTTGCCCTGATGGAATCCCTCGGGCTGGATGCCGAGCAGGTGGTGCGCGAGCAGGTCATCCTGCGCGTGGCTCCGACCTACAAGGAGCAGATGCGCGAGTATGTGGCGCAGGTTCAGGACACCTTCCTGTCTCATGCGCCGGAAGAGGAAAACCATCCCCAAGAATCCTGCCCCTCTTGATTGCAGCCTTAGGTTATGCCATAGTAGCTTAAGATCGCTGCCAAGGCGGACGCCCCCTTGAAGGGGGCAAGGCATGCAGCGATCCTTTCCTTTCGGCACTCATCGTCGGAAGGGGGTTTGTGATGGATTCTTGATCACCGGATGATGCTACGCTGCGACATGATCCGGTGGGTTTGATGACTCGCGGCAAGGGGTTGTTCTCATGGCATTAGGCACACAAAAAGGCAGTAATCGTGACGTGATCTTCGTGGACCTGAAGTTTGCCGTCAGCAAAGGCGAAGAGGCCGTTGGTTTTCGCCAGACCATTAATCGTATTCCCCGCGAAAATGCCAAGGAAGGGGAGCGCAAATACGATTATGAATACAAGATGCACAATTACGTGGAGGGGGAGATCACAAACTTCCGTGTTCGTGAAGAGCCGCGCTTTGATAATCCCAAGGAAAAGGAATTCATGGCCATCGTCACGGTGCATGACCTTCACGGGGACCCGGATGTCGTGGTCAAGTATCCGCTGCTCTCCCAAGCCGGGCGTCGCTTGACGGGGCTGGTGGCCGCTGCGGTGGAGGCTAACGCGGGGTCGGTGCACATCTACACCAACTACGCCGAAGCGGGTACCAAAATCGGTGATCGCGTGCTGGAGAAGCCGCAAGCGTACATCAACGCCAAGGTGGGGGATGTGCACGGGCAAAAACTCACTCCGCTGTATTATGGCGAAGACGGCAAGCCCATGCTGGATGAAAACGGCAAGCCGCAACCCCTGCCCATGGGGCAGAAGGTGGTCATTGGCCGCAAAGAGGTATGGGATTTTAGCGCCGCCGATACCATCGTCAGCCAAACGGCCTTGGTTCTGGTGGATCACTTTCAGCGCGAACATCAAAGGCAAAGTGAGGCCGTCGAGCAAAGTGATGAGTCCCACGAGCAAGCCCATGAATACGACCCGGGCCATCCAGCCGACGACTACAACGACTACGATGAATACGCCGCCATGCAACCGCGCTAATTAAGCGTCGACTCCGGTAATTATCCCGCCCTTCGGTTTGAATTCAAGCCGGAGGGCTTTTTTTTGGCTTGCATATTGTGT
>JARJMX020000095.1 GCA_029335925.2 Gammaproteobacteria bacterium | reverse complement strand
GGCCTCTCTTTCCCCGGAGATGGCTGCGAAAAAGATTGCCCAACTGGAAAAGGCCATGTACGCCGCTGCGCGCAACCTTGAATTCGAGGAAGCCGCGCGCCTGCGCGACGAGATCGCCACGCTGCGCGAGGTGGCCTTCGGTTTCCCAGAACAGAAGGCCGTGTAAGACCGCGATTGCACACGTCATTGTGCAGGCGTATAAGAACCGGATCGTCTGAGCCGCCCTTGCCCATGCCGAAAAAACTTTTCCGCCGCATCGCGCCGGATCCGGATACCCTGCGGAAACACCGATTCCTCAGCCGCTTCGCCCATCTGCTGCATGACCCAAACTTGTGGCACTTCAACCGCAATTCGGTTGCACGCGCCTTCGGACTGGGACTCTTCGCTGCCTTCCTGCCCATCCCATTCCAGAGCCCGATCGCTGCTGCCTTAGCGATCTGGCTGCGCGGCAACCTGCCGCTTGCGGTGCTTATGGTCTTCCTTACCAACCCCCTGACTATGGTGCCGATCGAGCTGTCAGCCTATTGGCTGGGCCGCTTGGTTGTACCGGGAGAATTCAAGGCCCTCCCTAACCCTTTCGAATGGAGCTGGGTGTGGGACAACCTGTCCTCCATCGGTTTGCCGCTCGTGGTCGGCCACTTCATGCTCTCGGTGATCGGCGCCATTCTCGGTTATTGCGGCATCCAGGGCTTCTGGCGCCTCTACCTGTCCCTCCACCTGAAGAAACGTAGGCAGCGAATCCACCAGCCCGGCTTGCCACAGCCTGACCTGAACAGCGATGTCGGAAACGGCGCTGGGACGCGAAGCGTCACCCAAAGGGCGGAATCCAGGGATGGATTCCGCCGCACCGCGACGATCCGACCGGAAGAGCCCCAGGACTGAGCCGACCCACCTTCTGTGATCAAGAAAATCAACTCCATGTCTCCATCATGGATTTCCATGCCAGGACAAGGCAGGCGTAAGATCACACTGTCCGGCCGTCATTTCGGATGAAGCGCGTGCTGGGACCCGCGTCACCACGTCGTATAGAATCGGAGCCGATGCCCACAAGAAGGCTCGACCCATTCAAAGCACTCCGCCCGGAACCTCAAGGAGTCGTCCATGCTCAACCGCGTCACCCTGATCCTGCTCACGCTCCTCCTGGGTTCGTCCCAGCCCCTCTTGGCCGATGACGCCAATCCCTTCCCCTTCCGCAAGAACTACCCCCAGGTGCAAGTGATCGAAACGAGAGACCTGACGGCGAAATTCGACCAGTACACCATCGTCGATGTCCGCTCGCCCTTCGAATTTGACATCATGCGCATCAAGGGCGCCCACAACATCCCGGTGGCCCAGCCCGACTTCGCCGACAAGGTCAAGGCGCTGCACGAGAAGAGCGGCAAACCTATGGTCTTCTACTGCAACGGCCATACCTGCGAGAAGGCCTACCAGGCGGCCATCAAGGCCCGCCAGATGGCCAAGGTAGAACAGGCGATCGCCTATGACGGCGGCATCTTCGACTGGGCCAAAAACAACCCGAAACTAACCCAGCTGCTGGACAAGCCGGAGCTCGACCCGAAGGCGCTGATTGCGGAGGACAAATTCAAGGCCCATCTGCTCGAGCCGCAGGAATTCATCGACCGTGCCCAAGCCCACCCCGCCGCCCCGATTATCGACCTGCGCGACACCTTCCAGAGCGACGCCATCTCGCTCTTTGCAACTCGCGACATCCGCACCGGCTTCGACATTCCCAAGCTTAGGGCCATCCTCAATGAGGCCAAGCAGAAAGGTCACACGGTGTTCATCTACGATGCCGCCGGACGTCAGATCAAAAACGTACAATATCTCGTCGAGGACATAGGCCTGAAGGACTACTTCTTCATGAAGGACGGCATGTTGGGTTATTACGCCATGATCCGGAAAAAATGAGCCGACGTAGCCCGAATGCATGTTAAGGACTGGAATCCAAAGAAGACTAATTGCAGGAACGATGCCAGCATCGCCATCAGCCCCCTCCGGGACGGGCCGAGGGCAGAGCTTCTTTAGCAGGCGGTTGAAAACCGCTTTCAACAGCCTATTAAGGCAAGCCAGGGATGGCTTGCGCGAAGATCAATCATCTGTAACTGATTGATCTTTGGAGCCTGTCGAAGAGAGGGCCAAGCGAGCAAAGGCAGCAAGCCTTTTTAACATCCTGTCAGGGAAGTACTGAATAGCTCAGCGGTTCCTGTCTGGGGTAGGAGTGCCCCGACGCGAACAAGGGTGCAAGCCCTTGATTCGATTCGCGGTGAGCCGAACTGAAAAAATCCATGGATGGATTTTTTCAGTATTTCCTTAGGGAAGCTCTGCATCACTGACTGCGCGGGCGCATCGCTGCGCTCCGGGCGCCTTGTCCTGCATCCCGCTCGTCGGATGATGCAGAGCATCCTTAGTACCTCAGCATGAAGGCGCGCGGCGTCAGCCTTCGCCTTCTTCCAACGTCCCGTCACGCATGCGCAGCACCCGGTCCATACGCCCGGCGAGGCCAAGGTCGTGAGTCACCACCACTAAGGCCGTGCCCTGCTCAGCGTTCAGCTCCATGAGTAGGTCGAATATGGCGCCCGCGTTGCGGGAGTCGAGGTTGCCGGTCGGCTCGTCCGCCAAGAGGGCTCGGGGACGGGTGACCAACGCACGGGCCAGGGCGGTACGCTGACGCTCGCCACCGGACAATTCGCCCGGCTTATGTTGCAGGCGGTGCCCCAGGCCGACGCGCTCGAGCATGATCGCCGCCTGCTCGCGCGCAAGGCCCACATGCTCGCCGCGAATCAACAGCGGCATGGCGACGTTCTCCAGCGCGGAGAACTCGGGTAGCAGGTGGTGGAACTGGTAGACGAAACCGAGCATGGCATTGCGCACCCGTCCGCGCTCCTTGTCCGACATGCGCGCGAGGTCGCGCCCTTGTACTAGGATGGTGCCGCGGCTTGGCAGGTCCAAGCCGCCCATCAAGTGCAACAAGCTGCTCTTTCCTGCCCCGGAAGGGCCGACGATGGCCACGCGCTCGCCGGCCGCAATGGCGAGATCAACGCCGCGCAACACCTCGACTTTGAGCTTGCCCTCGGCGTAGGTTTTGCCTACACCGACGCACTGAATCACAGCTTCGTGCCTCATGGGCGTCTCACTCATAGCGCAGAGCCTCCACGGGCTGGGTCCGCGCGGCACGCCAAGCCGGGTATAGGGTCGCGAGGACGGATAGGCCGAAAGACAGGGCGGCGATGCGCAGCACGTCGCTCAACTGCACATCTGAGGGCAGCTCGCTGATGTAGTAGACATCAGCAGGCAGGAACTGGATGCCGAGGGCGTGTTCCAGCCAGGGCACCAGGGTGTCGATGTTGAGCGCCAGGCTCAGCCCGCCGATCAGGCCCAGCAGGGTGCCCACCATACCGATCAGGGTGCCCTGCACCATGAAGATGGTCATCACCGAACCGGGCGAGGCGCCAAGGGTACGCAGGATGGCGATGTCGGCCTGCTTGTCGGTGACCACCATCACCAAAGTGGAGACGATGTTGAACGCCGCCACGGCGACGATCAGGGCAAGAATGATGAACATCGCCGTGCGTTCGGTCTTCACCGCGCGGAAGAAGTTGGCATGGCGGCGGGTCCAGTCGCTGACCCAGTATTCCGCGCCCAGTTCGGCGGACAGCTCACGGCTCAGGCGCGGCGCGGCGAACATGTCGTCCAGCTTGAGACGCACGCCGTTGACCGCCGTCCCCAGACGATAGAGCTTCTGCGCATCCTCCAGGTGGATAAAGGCCGTGCCGCGGTCGAATTCATACATACCCACTTCGAAGAGGCCGACCACGGTAAAGCGGCGCTCGCGCAGCAACGCCCCCACCGGAGTCACCGCGATGTTGGAAGTAATCAGCATGAGCGAGTCGCCCACGCCCACGCCGAGCGCATCCGCCAGCTCCCGGCCGAGCACGATGCCGTATTCGCCCGGCCTGAGATTCTCCAGCCGACCGGCCTTCATGTGCTCACCCACGTCGGTCACGGTAGCCTCAAGCAGAGGATCGATCCCACGCACGATGGCTCCGCTCACCGCCGAGGGCTGGGACAGCATCGCCTCCGCCTGGGTATAGGGCGCGGCCGCCACCACGCCCCCGCGCGTCTGCACGCGCCCGATCACCGCCCGCCAATCCTCTAGCCGCTCTCCGGGGCCGGTGATGGTCAGGTGCGAAGCCATGCCGAGGATGCGTTCGCGCAGCTCTTTCTCAAACCCGTTCATGACCGACAGCACAGTGATCAGCGCGGTCACGCCCACGGCGATGCCAAGGATCGATGTCAACGAGATGAAGGAAATAAAGTGATTGCGGCGCTTGGCGCGCGTGTAACGCAGGCCAATGAAAAATTCGAACGGGCGAAACATGGTGATGCCGTCTATAATTAAGACCCGAATGATAGCCTGAAAGCCGCGTTTCATGGCTGAGTGGCTTTGAAGCCTGAAGAGACCGCTGGATCATTCGGCGGTTTCCGATTGCGGCAGGATGCCGCGACAAGGCGAGCTGCATGAAAGCCATCCTTGACTTTAATGCAGCATTTTCTGGAAACTCATGGACTCAACGACGCGCCGGAGGATCACCCTTGCGACTGATCACCCCCTGCTGCCGCGTGTCCTTTGCGCAATGGGCCTGGATACCCACGCGGCCTCCCCGCACCCGAGCGCAGACCGTCGATGAACTCCGTCTTCAGGCATTACCCAGCACATCGCCTCGGTCGGCAAACCGCCGATTTGACGCTGGGTTTATCCTGGATTCACCCTCTAACTTCGAGCATCACCACACCATCCACAGCGTCAGCACCAGAAACGACCTCAGACCGCTCAGACCCGCGAACCCGCTCATCACCCACAGGAGTTACGAGCATGAAAGCCAATGTCGGTACTGTTGATATGATCATCCGCATCCTTGTCGGACTGGCCCTGATCGGCCTTGCCATCGCCGAAGTCATCGGCTGGTGGGGCTATATCGGTGTCGTGCCGCTGCTTACGGGGCTGATCAAGTTCTGCCCGGCATATACCCTCCTTGGCATCAACACCAAGGGCAAGGAATAATCCGGCAAGTCGCACGGAACGATCGACCTGATCCAAAGACACCCCGTACTGCGGGGTGTTTTGTTTTTGGGTAAGAACCGCCCTGAAGCTTATATCTCCCGATCGGGCTCCTGGCCCAGGAACTCTTCAGCCAGAGCCTTTTTGGCATGGATGGCCATCAGCTCATCGAGCTCGACGAGCAGGGATTTGTCCTCGTCCGGTTCGATCATGCCTCGGCCGACCAGCGTAGAGGTCAGCCCAGACAACACAGTCTGGCGCACCGCGCCAAGGGTCGGCACACCCCGTAACTGCATTGCCTCCTCAATCACCTGGGCAAGGTTGTCGCTTACTGAAGTTGGCAGCGAGGGCATCGCTGCCGAACGCCTCTATGGC
>JARJMX020000090.1 GCA_029335925.2 Gammaproteobacteria bacterium | reverse complement strand
GTACGGGAGGGCGCCAAATGCATCTCATCCGAGCCTTCTTCTGCTGGCTCTGTCGGCCTGTCATCAGACTCGGTTCCTGCGTCCAGCTCGGTATGCTCCGCTACATCGTCCGCCTCTGGAGCCAAGGCAACCCCCTGCGCGACTTCACTCTCCTCGTGCAGCTCACGCATGGGCAAAGGCTCAATCGACACCTCGGCCTGATCCATAACCCAGGCAAAAATTTCCTCCACTGCCTCGCGCGGGATATCCCCATGAACAATGATCTCCCAAGCGAGGTATTCCTGACGCGGATTAAGCTCTTCAACCCGTGGCAGGGCGTCATCCAACAGGCGGACCTCCACATCCCCCAAACTGCGCACCTCACGCAGAATAAACAGCGGCTCAGCTCCCCCACCGCCCAAGATTTGACGCGGGTTGTAGTGAATACGCCAGCCTGGGCCGAGGAGCGGACGGAGGGATTCACTGTCGGAGGAGGCGTCAGATAGGGCGGTATCCACATCTTCGTTCAACGATGTAGCCCGAGCCTCTCCTCCATCCGTGGCCTCAGATTGAGGCCGCGGAGTAACCGCCTCCTCCCCAGATAACAGATCAATGTCCCCGTCTATCAATTTTTTCAGTAGGGCAAGCGATTGCTGTTTGGCCTCCTCGTTCGCCGGCCGCGCATCGCGCGCGGCGAGCAAAAGGTCGCGCATAACATCCACTGCGCCGAGCAAGGCCTTGACCGTGGCCTCGCTCATCGCCCGCTTACCCTCACGGATGGCATCCAGCAAGGTTTCCAGCACATGGGTATATTCAGCCACCTCGCTCAGCCCCAAGGTGGCCGCCCCACCCTTGACCGAATGGGCCACGCGGAAGATGGAATGGATACGCTCGGTATCCGCCTCGCCCCCTGCCTCCAACGCAAGCAGATCACCTTCCATGTGATCGATCATTTCAAAGCTTTCTTCGAAGAATGGCCCAAGGAATTCCGAGAGATCCATCATTCACACCTCCCCTTGCAACAGGGCATCCATACCCAACACATGGGCCGCCTCACGCACTGCCGGCGTCAGGCCGTGCCAACGCACAGTCTTACCCAACCGCTGTGCATCCCGGGCAAAGGCATACAGAAGCTGCATCCCTGCGGTATCCACCTGCTCCAGATGGGAGGCATCGATGTCAATCACCTCGGGGCTGTCCACCAGCACCGCCTCGAGTTGAAGCGCCATGGAGGCAAGATCCTCCACCAGCAGATCTTCCGGTAACTGTAGATGATGCATGCCATACTCCTGGCTATGTGTTCCACCTGTGCCGCAGGTCATATCGGCCTCTTCAAGAAAGTATTGAGTCCCCGCATCCTGAACCTGGGCAGGCTCCTTTTCCTCGGGCTGTTCTTGGGCGCCATCCTTGGCGGCTACTTTTTTGTGCCCGGTTCATCCAGCCGGGCTAGATCGTATAGATCATCCACCGGCGCCTCCGTGGGCGTCAGCAGCCGGGCCTGACGCCTAAGCTCGGCGTCGAGCAGGGCATCGATATCCAGCTCATCAAGCTCATCCTTCCCAGCTTCACCCGGGGACGGGGCAGGCGCGTCATACCCCCTTTCCGGACCATGTGCGGACAGCGGCTCTATGGGCACCGACAGATCCAGACCCTGATCGTCGATCCCCTCTGCTTGCGGCGACGTGACTGCAACGTCTCCGATAGTCCCCTTCCCAGAAGCTGCCTCGGATTTCGGCTCCACAGCAGCAGCTCCCAGCACATCCTCCAGCAGGGCATCGATATCAGCCGCAGCGACCGGGGTTGACGCCGGGGGAACCACCTCAGGCTCGCCGGGGGCAGGCGGTTCTTCCGGATTGTCGACCACCACTTGATCATTGATGGACAAGCCCATCATCCCCTCCTCCGCGGCCTGTGCCCCTGCCTTCGCCTTGATATCCGGCCGAGAGGTGGTGTCCTCGGCGGAGGCTGCCCCCCCTGCTGCAGCGAACGCGGGAGCCGCCGCCCCGACCTGTAACAACGCCTGCAACAGGGCCTCGGCGGTCGGAGCAACCTCCTGTCCCCGACCCCGGCCGTACTCCTGCACCAGGGCATTGATCGTTCCAAGCGCCGTATCCAGGTGTTGCTGGATTTGCGCGCGCTGCTGCTCCAGCCCCTCAACCTTCGCCTGCAAGCGCGCCCGCTCCGCCTCCCAAGCCTCCTGGGCCTGGGCCGGATCGACCTCCGGCGCGGCGGGCGCCGCAGCGGCTTCGATGACCTGCCGCAGACTCAGCAGACGAGCCGGCAAGCCGGCCAACACCTCCGCATCCCGGGTGAGGGAGGCACGGGCGAACTCGCCCAACAGGTCCCGCGCTGTCTGCACCACCTCGCCCTCCCCCGGCAGCCTGGCCGCGGCATCGCGCAGGGCCTCGGCTGCCTTCAACCGAGCCCGCCCGTGCGCCCAGGCGAGTCCTGCCGCCACCAGGGCAGCCACGCCGGTCACCACGGCGACCTCGGCGGTGAGGAGAAAGAGGCTGGTTTGAATTTCGGCGCTCATGATGTGGCAAACCCTTTCAGCACGTCAGCGATCTGCTGCTGCTTGCGACGGCGAAGGAAGCTCAGCAAGCCCCATGCCAAAAGGCCCGCCAGCAGGTTGGTGCCGCCCACCACTCCGGCGATCACCGACCAGCCGCCCGACAGTGCCGGTTCCTCGGTGGCCGCCGGGGCCGCGGCGGGCAGCGGGACGAGCGGCCGCACCGGGGCAGGCCAGGCGATTGGACGGCCATTGACCAGGCGCCCGTCCAGACGCAGCTTCAGACTACACGCCTTGCGTGACTGCTCGGGGGTCAGGTCAAGGGCAAACCCCGCCTCCCCGGCCACCATCCCCACCGGCAGGGGGCCAGCCGGTGGGCAGTCGAGCACGCCGCTGATCGTCGCCTCACTGACGCGTACCCGGCTTGCATCCACCTCAGCACTAACGTGGTAATGGCGCCCAGCCCCCTCGCCCACGGGCTTGATGCTGACCTGCATCAGCTCGGTGGGATCGACGTCAAAATCGTGGCGGATCAGGCGGGTGAAGGTCTTGGCGCTGGCCTCCAGCAGCAACAGCTGCGGCCCCGGCCGCAGGCCATCACCCAGACGCTGGTTGATCACCCCATCGCCCGCCACGACATCTCCACCCCGCCCCTGGTCGGCGACGAAGCGCTCGCGCAGCGCCTCGCCCGCGGGGCCGCGGGCGAGCTTGAGCGAGACGGAGTTATGGAAGCGCTCGTCCTTGAGCAGCTCGCCCTTCTCGGTAAACCACACCGCCCAGTCCACCTGTTCGCCCAAGTACAGGGTGTTAGGCAGCGGCAGGCTGTTCAGGCGCAGGTCGGAGAGGATCAGGGCGCGGTTGTCGGGATCTAGGGCGGCCTGGATGCGCCAGCGCCCTGGCATGGGCCGGTCGATGGTGACGAGGTCATACCCCTCCTCCCGCGCCCAGCGCCAGCCGGGTATTCGCGCTGCCCCGGCCTCGTCCACCGCCCGCCCATCGGGCGTGAGGATGCGGGTGGGCGCCGCGTCCGGCAGGCGGAACACCAGCAAGGTCAGCTGGGACACCGTGGCATCCACGCTGAAGGCATTGTCCTTGAGCGGCAGGGCATCGCGCGGAGCGCTCTTCTCGAATAGACGCAGGAAGATCCGCTGCAGCTGGGCCGCATCGTCAGTGCGCTCGTAGACACCGTCCGTGCCACGCGCCAGGGCCTGCAGCAGGTCGTGGTCCGCCTCGCCGGAGAGGGCGATGGTGTGCAGCCGCGCACCGAGCTGCTGTGCACGCGGGAGCAGCGTGTCGAGGATGGCCTGGCGCGCCTTCAGGTTGCCCCCCTCCTCCTTGCTGATATCCACCATGCCATCGGTCAGCAGGATGACATGCCTGCGCACGTCCTGGCTGGCGGCGGGCTCCCAACCGGCCAGCGCGGCCTCCAGTGCCGCGCCGATATTCGTGAACGGGGCCACCGAGGTGATCCGGCCCGCAGCGGCGAGCGCGGCCTTGCGCCAGGCCTCCGTCACCGGGGCGGGCTTGAGCAGCTCGCGCACGTCCTCACCGAAGAACCACAGCCCCCCCTGGGCCTCCGGCGGCAACAGGCCGACCAAGAGGCGCAGGGCCGGAGCGCGCAGGTTGCGCGGGTCGGTGCGCTTCATGCTGCCGGAGACGTCGATCAGCACCCGCACCTCAGGCACAGGCAAAGGCTTGCCGGGCTCGGCCAGAGTGGCAGGCGGCAGGGGGGGCTCCTGGATGGTCTCGGCCCAAGCCGGCAAAAAACCGAGAACCGCGAATAACGTCAAAAAAACGGCGACCCAAACGGCAAAACGCCCCCATGGTGATCGTATGCGATGGTGATCACAGCTCACGTAGGAGCGGCGCCCTCGCCGCGATCCAACTTTTTCCGCATAATCCGGCACACCCATTTTCCTCATAGCAAAGCTCGGCATGGCTCAGTACATCTTCACCATGAACGGCGTGGGCAAGGTCGTCCCGCCAAAGAAATTCATTCTCAAGGACATCTACCTCAACTTCTTCCCCGGCGCCAAAATCGGCGTGCTGGGGTACAACGGCGCGGGCAAGTCCACGCTGTTGCGCATCATGGCCGGAGTGGACAAGGACATCATCGGCGAGGCTCGCCCGCAGCCCGGCATCAAGATCGGCTACCTGCCGCAGGAGCCGCAGCTTGATCCGGACAAGGACGTGCGCGGCAATGTCATGGACGGCATCGGCGAAATTGCCCAACTGCTCCAGCGTTTCAATGACATTAGCAATGAGTTTGCCAACCCCGACGCGGACTTCGAAAAACTGCTTGCCGAACAGACCGAATTGCAGGACAAGATCGATGCCGCCGGGGGCTGGGATCTGGACCGTAAGCTGGAGATCGCCGCGGACGCACTGCGCCTACCGCCTTGGGATGCGGACGTGACCAAGCTCTCCGGTGGGGAGCGGCGCCGCGTGGCGCTCTGCCGCCTGCTGCTCTCCAACCCCGACATGCTGATCCTGGACGAGCCGACCAACCACCTGGATGCCGAATCCGTCGCCTGGCTGGAGCGCTTCCTTCAGGAATACCCGGGCACCGTGGTCGCTGTCACCCACGACCGCTACTTCCTCGACAACGTGGCCGGCTGGATCCTGGAGCTCGACCGCGGCCAAGGCATCCCGTTCGAGGGCAATTATTCGCAGTGGTTGGAGGCGAAAGAGAAGCGCCTAGCCCTGGAGGAGAAGGCCGAGTCCGCCCGCCGCAAAGCGATAGAGCAGGAACTCGAATGGGTGCGGCAAAGCGCCAAGGGGCGCCAGGCCAAGTCCAAGGCGCGTCTGGCCCGCTTCGAGGAGATGCAGTCAGTCGAATACCAAAAGCGCTCGGAGACCAACGAGCTGTATATCCCGCCCGGCCCACGTCTGGGCGACAAGGTCATCGAGGTGGAAAACCTCAGCAAGTCCTTTGGCGACCGGGTGCTCTACCAGGGGCTGTCGTTCTCGGTGCCCAAGGGCGCGGTAGTGGGCATCATCGGTCCGAACGGAGCGGGCAAATCCACCCTGTTCAAGATGCTCACCGGTCAGGAAAAACCCGACAGCGGGACCATTACCATTGGCGAGACCGTGCAACTGGCCTATGTGGACCAAAGTCGGGACGCACTGGATGACCACAAGACCGTGTGGCAGGAGGTTTCCGACGGGCTGGACGTGATCCAAGTCGGCAAGTTTGAGATGCCGAGCCGTGCTTACCTTAGCCGTTTTAACTTCAAGGGCGACGCCCAGCAGAAGTTCATCAAGGACCTCTCTGGCGGTGAACGCAACCGCGTGCACCTGGCCAAGCTGTTGAAGTCCGGCGGCAATGTATTACTCTTGGACGAGCCGACCAACGACCTGGACGTGGAAACCCTGCGCGCGCTGGAGCAGGCGATCCTGGACTTCCCCGGCTGCGTGCTGGTGATCTCGCACGACCGCTGGTTCCTCGACCGCATCGCCACCCACATCCTCGCCTTCGAGGACGATGGCAACGTGACCTTCTTCCAGGGCAATTTCCAGGAATACGAGGCCGACCGCCAACGCCGCTTAGGCACCGATGCGAACCAGCCCAAGCGTCTTAAGTACAAACGCCTGGAGCAGTAAGCCTCTGATTGCCCCCTCCGCCGAGGGGGTTTTCGTTTCCGGTCGGACCTCATCACAGCTTAGTATCATGCCAAAGAGAAAAGCTTGGCCTATACCAAGTCCCCTCCCTTATCCAAGGGGAGGGGAGTATGTTTTTCAAATGCTTCTTATCCCCTCCATGACCGCCCCGCTGCCATGAACCGCTTCTCTGCACATCGCCCTCTGGGGCTTGGTGTACTGCTGCTGGCTACGAGTCTGGCCTTGTCAGCCTGTGGCAGCCTCACATCGCGCACGGCAGGCAAAGAGCCTACGCCATCCAACGACAGCCCGTTCCAAAAGCCCTTCGCCGTGGATGCGCAAACGGCCTGCGCCGCCGCCAACCGGGCGTTGCTTGGCGATGGATACCTCACCGACGCGCTGTCCACCGACAAGATCAAGGGACGTAAGTCCTACCGGACCGACAGCGACCGCAGTACGGTGGTGGAGATAACTGTGGTTTGCCTGCCCGACCCGGATGGCGGCAGCACGCTGTACGCCAACGGTTTGCGCAGCACCTATGACCTGAAGAAGTCCGCCACTCCGGCCAGCATCGGGGTGAGCCTGATCGGCTCGGTCTCGCTCCCCATCGGCCAGAGCGCCGATGCGATGGTCAAGACCAGTGATGAGACCATCACCGAGCGTGAGTTCTACCGCAAGTTCTTCACCTCCGTAGAGTCCATACTGCAAAGCATGGGCACAGAGGCCGGGACCAAAGGCAAGACCCCGCCGGCCCCGCCCGCAGATTTCTAAGGAAATACTGGAAAAAATCCATCCATGGATTTTTTCAGTTCATCTCGATCTCGTCGCGGGGCATATCCACGACGGGCTTGGAAGATCAGATCTTCCAAGCCATCCCTGGTTTGCTTTAACAGGTTGTTGAAAGCGTTTTTTAACAGCCTTCTAATCGCTGCTTGTCAGGCATAAGGCCACCTAGAGGATGGATATGAATGCACCACGACACATCCAGGCACGTGCCCTCCTTCTGGGCGACCGGCTCGACCTGCGCGCGATGGAAGCGGCCGAACGTCTGGCCAGCGCGCCGTTGACTATCGCCGTCGGAGCACGCGGCCGTGCCGTGCTATTCCGTTACGGCGCGGTGGTGTTGTTCGAGGTGGAAGCCATGGAGGAGGCGGCCTTCCTCGCCCAGCTCCGTCCCTTCGTCAGCGAACCGCTGGCCCAGCCGGAAATAGAGACGCTGACCCTGCGCATCGACCCACAGGCGAGTGAGGGCATGGACAAGGACGTCCTCGTTCTGCACGACCTCAACGTCGAGCGCCTCCAGGTGGTGGCCGACGTGCTGGCCAAGAGCAGCGTGCTGGGATTGTATGAGACCCAAGTGGCGAGCAGCTTCGACCGCGTCGAGCCACTGGCCCAAGACCTGCGCCAGCATGGGCGGGGGGCACGGCGCGCGCGCGACCTTTTGAGCCACATTGGCGACACCCTGCTCACCCAACAGCGCATGGTCGGCCGGGCAGAGATTATCGAGAAACCGGAACTGCTATGGGAGCGACCCGAGCTCGAGCCCCTGTTCCTGCGCCTGGAGGACGAGTTCGAACTCAAGGAGCGCGCCCATGCGCTGGAGCGCAAGCTTGAACTGATCGCGCGCACCGCCGAGACCTTATTCGACCTGCTGCAAGCCCAACGCAGCCTACGGGTGGAGTGGTACATTACGATCCTGATCGTCATCGAGATCGGCTTCACCATTTACGACCTCTTCCTGCGCGGATACGGATCATGACCGACACCCATGCCGCCCTGCTCGATGCCCTCATCCAACGCATCGAGAGCAGGGGCCTCAACCTACCCACCCTGCCGGATGTCGCCCTTCAGGTGCGCACCATCGCCGAGTCCCAAGACAGCACAGCCCAAGACTTGGTCGGCGCCATCGCCCGTGACCCCGCCATCGCCACGCGTCTGGTACAGATCGCCAACAGCCCGCTCTACCGCGGCCTCTCTAAGATCACCAGCCTGCCACAGATCGTCTCCCGCTTGGGGATGCGCACCATCAGCCAGCTGGTGGTGTCCATCTCCATCCAGCAGAGCTTCCGCGCCCGGACGCCGCTCATTGCGCAGCGCATGCGCAAGCACTGGGAGTTCAGTATTCAGGTGGCTGCACTTTCCCAGATGCTGGCCCGCCGCCAACGCCACCTCGACCCCGACCAGGCCCTGCTCGCCGGCCTGACCCATGCCATCGGCGCCTTGCCGGTCTATGCCATTGCCGAGGAGCTGCCCAAGCTGCTGCATCACCCAGAGTTGCTCGACCAGATCGCCACCGAGCTTCAGCCCCGCCTCGGCGGCCAGATCCTGCGCGCCTGGGACTTCCCCGACCCGCTGGTGCAGGTGGTGCTCGAATGTCAGAACGTCAGGCGGGCGCACGATGGCCCAGCGGATTACGTGGACGTGGTGATCGTAGCCATCCTCCAGGCCAGAAGCGGGCAGGATAGCGACGAAGACCGCTGGAGTGGTGTCGTTGCCGCGGAAAAACTGGGCGTGGATACCGGCGCTTCGCCGCTCGCCGATGAGATGGATGAAATCCTGCGCGCCATGCTCGACTAAACCCTCTCTCCCAATGGAGGAGGCCCGCCCCCGGGCCGATGCAGCCGCTCAGGCAGGCAGGATCAGCGCCTCCGGCGTAAGACTCACCCCAAACCGCTCCCATACCGAGGAACGGATGGCCTCGGCCAGCCGCCAAAGCTCGGCTCCTGTGGCCCGACCGTGGTTGACCAGCACCAGGGCATGCTTGGCGTACACCCCGGCATCGCCCTCGCGGTACCCCTTCCAGCCACACTGTTCGATCAGCCAGGCGGCGGAGAGTTTGAAGCGGCCATCGGGCTGCGACCAAGCAGGCAGGCCAGGGTACGAAGCCCGTAGGGCCTCGGCCTGCCCGGCCTGGACGAGCGGATTCTTGAAGAAGCTGCCCACGCTGCCGGGCTCGCCTGGTGCAAGGCCCGGCAGTTTGGCGCGGCGCACGGCACAGATGGCATCCGAGATCGTTAGCGGAGTGGGATCAACCGCCCCCAAAGCCTCCCGTACCCCCGGATAATCGATCCGCGGTGCAAACCTCTTCGGTAGGCGGAGGATAACGGAGGTGATCAGCCAACGCCCGGCCTGCTGTTTGAAGAGACTGTCGCGGTAGGCAAACCGGCAAGCTGCGCGGTCAATGGTGTGGGTTTCGCCGGTGGAAAGCTCCACCGCCTCGACGACCTCGCACACGTCGGCCAGTTCCACCCCATACGCACCGATGTTCTGCACCGGCGCAGCGCCCACCGTGCCGGGAATGAGCGAGAGGTTCTCCAGCCCAGGCCAGCCCTGCTCCACCGTCCAACGCACGAAGTCGTGCCAGTTCTCACCCGCCGCCACACGCACGAGGCGATGGCTTCCATCCTCATCCAGAAGCTCGATCCCCTGCAGCGCCACCCGCACCACTACCCCGGGAAAGTCATCACGGAACAGGACATTGCTCCCGCCGCCAAGGATCAAACGAGGCAGCGTCCGCAAGCGCTCATCGGCGAGCAGAACGGGGATCTCCTCCAGCTGCTCAAGGGTCACGAAGTAGCGCGCCCGCGCCTCGACACGGAAGGTATTGTGGGTTAGGAGCGAGACGTGTTCTTCGAGGTGCATGGTGGGCGGGAGTATATGAAATGAAGGTTTTCTGGACGATTCAGCTCAACGTTGGACAAGGG
>JARJMX020000080.1 GCA_029335925.2 Gammaproteobacteria bacterium | reverse complement strand
CGTCGGTGCTGACCAGGATCACCTCGTCCACACACTCGCGCGCGATGCGGAAGGTTTCTTCCCCGGCCTGCCGCACAGCCACGCCGTCGGCGAACAGGCCAACCTGCGGCAGCACCACCCGCGTGCCCGCAGCCAGGGCCGCATGCATGCAGGCCGCATCCTCCGGCTCAACGCCGATGATGCGGGTGGTCGGGCGCAGGTGCTTGAGGTAGGCGGCGATCCCGGCAATCAGGCCGCCGCCGCCGACCGGCACAAACACCGCCTCGATGGGGTCCGGGTGCTGGCGCAGGATCTCCATGCCGATGGTGCCTTGCCCGGCGATCACCTCGGGGTCGTCGTAGGGGTGGATAAAAGTCAGTCCCTCCTGCTTGGCGAGGCTGCAGGCATAAGCATAGGCCTCGTCGTAGGCATCGCCGTGTAACACCACCTCGGCGCCGCGCCGACGCACGGCGTTAACCTTAATCGCTGGGGTGGTGGCGGGCATGACGATCACCGCCCTAAGGCCCAGACGCTCGGCGGCCAGGGCTACGCCTTGGGCGTGATTGCCCGCGCTGGCGGCGATCACCCCTGCTCCGAGTTCGCTGCGGGTGTGCAGGTGGTGGATCTTGTTGTAGGCCCCGCGCAGTTTGAACGAGAACACCGGCTGCAGGTCCTCGCGCTTGAGCAGCACAGGCTTACCCAGACGCGCGGAGAGCAACGGCATGGCATCGAGCGGGCTCTCGATCGCCACGTCGTAGACGCGGGCGGTGAGGATGCGCTCGAGGTAGTCGCGGGTAAGGCTCATGTACGCGGCTTGTCCTCTAGCGCCAGGATGAGATTCCAGTGCGCCTCGCTCACCGGCATGACCGATAGGCGGTTGCCCTTGCGCACGAGCGGCATGTCGGCCAGGGCCTCGAGGCCCTTCAGCTCGGTCAGGGGGATGATGCGTTTGAGATGGCGCACATAGCGCACATCCACCATGTCCCAGCGCGGCTTGTTGGGCGTGCTGGCCGGGTCGTAATACTTGCTGTCTGGGTTCCAGGCGGTGTGGTCCGGGTAGGCCTCGCGCACCACCTCGGCGATGCCGACAATGCCGGGCGTGGCCGTGTTGGAGTGGTAGAAGAAGATCTGATCGCCGATCTTCATCGCGCGCATGAAGTTGCGCGCCTGATAGTTGCGCACGCCGTCCCAGGGCTCGGTTTGATTCGGGCGGGCGGCGAGATCGTCGATACCGAACACGTCAGGCTCGGATTTCATCAGCCAGTAGGCCATGTCGGGTTCCGTCAAAAACGATCGAACAAGCGTACTCCGTCCTCGGTGAGGATGCCATCCAGCGGCACATCCCAGCGCTCGACCGGCAGGAGGGGGCAGCGCTGCAGGCCGAAGGCCACTCCGATCAGCAGGGGTTTGCGCCAGCGCCGGCGGGCGAGGCGGAAGGCGAGGGTGCGGTCGTAAAATCCGCCGCCCATGCCCAGGCGGTTGCCGACATCGTCGAAGCCGACCAAGGGCATGAGGATGAGGTCGAGCTCGCGTGCGTGCAGAAGATCGGTGACGCGGTGGCGGGGCTCGGGGATACGGAAGCGGTTCATGCGCAGTGGATGGCCGAGCTGCCAGGGGGCGAAGCGCAGACGCGAGCCTTGGGCGAGAATGGGTAGGTAGAGGCCTTGGCGGGGGTGGGCAAGCGACGCCAGCGGGCGCAGATCGACCTCGCCGTCGGCGGGCCAAAACAGGGCGATGCGGCGGGCGTGCCGGAACATGGGGTGCAGGCGCAGGGCTTCGAGGATGGCGGCTTCGCGCCAGGCGCGGTCCAGTCCTTGCAGCGCACAGCGGCTGCGACGAAGAGTCTGGCGAAGTTCTTTGCGGGAGAGGGGAAGCATGGTGGGAGGGTCTTCCAGGGCGCCGCTGTTGGCCGGGTACCTTGAACCGAGGGGTTCAAGTCGGAGAGGGCGGTGAGAGCGTCAGGCTTTCCGCGCAAAGCGGACATGCACACGGCTCTAGAGGCCATCCCCAAGGATGGGGCATTAAGGCTCAAGGGGGTTGGGCTACTGGCGCACGCTCCAGAAGACTTATATTCAGGTTAAATCAGTTTCGGCCGGTTTGCAACGTTCGAGCGTCTCGCGAATGCGCTGGCCCAGGGCCTGCACATCCAGCGAAGCGGGCAGGACCTCATGGGTGGCTGGGGCATGGGTGGCGCGCAGTTGCAACAGCTCGTAGGTGATATTGAGGGCAGCCATGACGGCCACTCGGTCATTGCCGATGACCTTTCCGGTATGGCGGATCTCACGCATCTTGCCATCGAGGAAGCGGGCTGAACGCTCCAGAGCCTCGCGCTCGCTCGGAGGACAGGCGACGCGGTACTCTTTGTCGAGGATGCTGATGTCCACGGGAATGGAGGGTTCTTGACTCATATCTGGCTCTCCAGGGCGCGCAGCTGTTCGAGAACAGGTCTCAAGCGAGCCTCGGCCTCGCCAAGCAAGGCTTGCAGCCGCGTTTTTTCTTCGCGCAGATGCCGGTTGTCATCCTCCAGTCGCTGGTTAGCGCGCTTGAGGGTTTCACACAGCTCGATAAGCTGCAAGACACCCTCCTCGAGCTCCTGCCACTCTTCTTGTGTGATGATGCGATGCATCGTGTTCTCCAACGGCTATGGCGCCGTCTCGATAAAGCAAAAATCTTAGGTTGTGGTCAGAGCGCGTGCAACCGGAGGGGCGCGTGTTGGGCGGCCATCGGGAGGCGGCGGGCATGGTAGGATGAAGCATCTAAAATTTATGGCGCGCGAGGTGCGGTTCATGGTGGAATTCAAGCGGGTGGACGAGGCCCTGGACGATGCGGCGGTGCAGGCCGCCGAGGCGCATGGCGTACTTGCCGGGATGCTGTGTGCGGCGGGGGCGGCCGAACTCGGAGACTGGTGGTCGGTCATCTGCGAAAACGAGTCGCAGCTTAAAGTGCCTGAGCCTGTGCGCGAGCTGTATGCCGAGACGGTGGCAAGCCTGGCTGACCCGACCGGTAGCTTCGATCTGATGCTGCCGACCGATGATTCGTCCATGGAGGAGCGTGCCAAGGCCTTGCATGACTGGTGCCAGGGGTTTCTCTACGGCTATGGTCTGGCCGGTGGGCGGGAACCGGCGAAGTTGCCGGCCGATGCCGCCGAGATTCTGCGTGACATCCACCATTTCGCCCAGGCGAGCTTCGATCTTGGCGAGGACGCCGAGGAAGATGAGCAGGCCTACAGCGACCTTGTCGAGTACCTGCGCGTGGGGGTGCTGCTGCTGCACGAGACCCTCCATCCCCGTCCTGAGCCCGCGGCTGGGACGAAGGCCAAAGCGGCGGTCGCCTGGCCGCAGGCCGATTTTCGAACCCTGCACTGACGTTCTGCGAGGGTCTGTCATGTCGATCCATCCCCTCCTCGATAAGAAACACTTCGCCCGTCGTCGCAAGCGCCTGCTGGCGCAGCTGGGGCCGGAGGGCATCGCCATCGTGCCTGCAGCCACCGAGCGTGTCCGCAACCGCGACACCCATTACCCCTTCCGCCAAGACAGCGACTTCCGCTACTTGACCGGCTTTGATGAACCCGATGCCGTGCTGGTGCTGGCGCCGGGGCACGAGGAGGGGCCGTTCATCCTGTTCGTGCACCCGCGCGATCCAGAACGTGAGCGTTGGGACGGGCGCCGGTCGGGGGTGGAGGGGGCGCGTAAGCTGTACGGCGCCGACCAGGCCTATGCCATCGACGAGTTGGACGAGCGCCTGCCGGCCCTGCTCGCCGGGCGGGAGCCGTTCTATGCCCCCTTGGATGATAGCCATTTCGCCCAACGTCTGTTGGGTTGGCTGGCGAAAGTCCGTCGCCAGCAGCGCGCAGGGGTGAAGGCCCCGGCCGGTTGGCTCGACTTGGCCCCGCTGGTGCATGAGATGCGTCTGTTCAAGGATGAGGATGAGGCTCAGGTGCTGCGAGAGGCCTGCCAGATCACTGCCCTTGCCCACCGGCGGGTCATGCAGGCCGTGCGTCCCGGTCTGCCCGAATATGCCTTGGAGGCCGAGCTGTTGTACACCTTCCGCGGGCACGGCGGCGAACCGGCCTTTCCATCCATCGTGGCCGGCGGGGCTAACGCCTGCATCCTGCATTACACCAAGAACCGTGACCTGTTGCGGCAGGGTGAACTGGTGCTGGTGGATGCGGGCTGCGAGTGGGGCGGTTATTGCGGCGACATCACCCGAACCCTGCCCGTTGGAGGGCGTTTTTCCCCCGCTGCGCGCGAATTGTATGCTGTAGTCTTGGCGGCCCAGCAGGCGGCCATCGAGGCCGTCCGTCCCGGCGCAAGCTGGGAGGCCCCGCACCAGGCGGCCGTGCGCGTGCTGACCGAGGGATTGGTTGCGCTTGGCCTACTTAAGGGCAAGGTCGAGCGGCTGCTCGAGAAGGAGGCTTATAAGCGCTTTTACATGCACCGTACCGGGCACTGGCTGGGCATGGATGTGCACGATGTGGGCGCCTACAAGGTCGATGGGGCCTGGCGGCCGCTGGAGCCGGGCATGGCCCTGACCGTGGAGCCCGGGTTATATATCGACGATGGCAAGGACGTGCCCAAGGCCTTTCGCAACATGGGCATCCGCATTGAGGACGATGTGCTGGTCACTCGCGAGGGCTGCGAGGTGTTGACCGTGGAGGCCCCCAAGTCGATCGAGGCGCTGGAGGAGATCGTCCCGCATGTTTGATGTCGCGATCGTCGGTGGCGGCCCGGTTGGTGCTGTTCTAGCCCACGTGCTGGCGCGTGAGGGCTTCGCGGTGGCCGTGCTGGAGCGTGAGGCGGCTCCGGAAACGGCCCCGATTGGCAGCACGGGCTTCGATGGCCGGGCCATTGCCCTGGCCGAGGGCGGACGACGACTGCTGGCCGGCTGGGGGCTGTGGGAAGCGCTGATGGATGAGGCCGAGCCGATCGAACGCATCCATGTCTCCCTGCGCAAGTCCTGGGGCAGCGCGCGTTTTGTCGCGCAGGAGGAGGGCGTCGCCGCGCTCGGTCAGGTGTTGGACTCCGCCCGGATGGCCCCGGTGCTGCTGGCTGCGGCTAAGGCCAGTGGTGTGCACTGGCAAGCCCCCGCACGCTATATCGCGCACGAGGTGCAGGGCGATGGCGTCGTGCTTCGTTTCTCCATGCCCGAAGGCGAACAGTCCCTGCACGCCCGTCTGCTGGTGGCCGCCGATGGCGCAGGCTCCATCGTGCGTAGTGCGCTGGGCCTGCCGGTCGAGGCGCGGGACTATGGCCAGACCGCCATCCTCGCCCGGGTGGAGGTGGAGCGCGTGGAACCCCGCACGGCCTTCGAGCGCTTCACCGACGAGGGGCCGATTGCCCTGCTGCCCATGGGGGACAACCGTTATGCGCTGGTGTGGGTGAGCGAGACGGGCGGCGTGGAGCGACGTTTGGGGCTTTCGGATGCCGCTTTTCTCGATGAACTGGGCCAACGCTTCGGCCCGCGCCTTGGACGCTTCATCCGCCTTGGGCCGCGCCAGGCCTACCCGCTGCGTGCACTGACCGCCAAGACCATCACCGCTCCCCGTACAGTGGTGGTGGGCAATGCCGCCCATGCCCTGCACCCCGTGGCTGGGCAGGGCCTGAACCTGGGCCTGCGCGACATCCGGGTGTTGCTCGGCGAGCTTAGCAGGGCGCGACAGGAGGGACGGGATATTGGTGCGGATGCTGTGTTGGCTGCCTATGCCGCTGCGCGGCAGGCAGACTACGCCGTAAGCTACCCGCTGATGGACGTGCGTGCCCGCGGCTTTACCCGCGCCGTGCCGGTGCCGGCGGCGTTCAAGGGCCTGGCCCTGGTGGCGCTGGAGGCTATACCGCCGCTGCGCGCCGGTTTCCTCCGGCAGATGATGGGTTTGAAGGGGTAAGGCGATGGAACAACATGCGGACATCCTGATCATCGGTGGCGGCATGGTGGGTGCCGCCTTGGCCTGTGCACTGGGGCGATCCGGGTTCGAGGTGCATGTGGTCGAGGCGCAGGCGCCCGAGCCCTTCGCGCCAAAGCAACCGCTCGATTTACGCGTGTCGGCTGTCAGCCTGGCCTCGCAGTCCTTGCTCGAGGCGGTCGATGCATGGCGGCACGTGCTGGAC
>JARJMX020000167.1 GCA_029335925.2 Gammaproteobacteria bacterium | reverse complement strand
CGTGTGCCCCCGTAGAGTCCACGCTTTCCGCTAATTGGCCCCTCTCCTCGCCCCCCACTGCCACTCCGAGGGATGACCCGATCGTGCGTTACATCGCCATGTTCCTACCGGCCATCGTCGCCTTCGACGAGCAGCGCTATGATGAGGCCCACCGTATCCTCAAAGAGGCGCTGCCGGAGATCATCGCCATGAGCGACGTTGGCGTGCTCACCCTGCTTGGCTACGCCTCGATGCGGGTCGGCGACGAGACCACGGCCCTGACGGCTTTCAAACAGGCGGCAGAAACCACCGAGGATGACCAGTTCTACCAGGCTTGGGTCGATGGCCTGCTCTATTTTAAGCGTCTGGACGAGGCTGAAGTCGTACTTAAAAAGATGTCCCCCTCTGCAGAGCGCGACCAGCGTCTGGCAGGACTGAGCGTTATGCGCGCCAACAAGGCCTTCGAGCAAGGACAGTATAGCGAGGCCGAGCGCCTCCTGCTGGAGCACAAATCACATCTTGATGCAGGTGGTCTGGAACTCTTGGGCTGGATCCAATATCGGTCAGGTAAGATTGAGGCTGCGGCTGAAAGCTTTGAGGCCGCTTACCGCAAGACACCGACCAAGGGTGCGGCTCAAGGGCTCGTTTTCAGCCTTCAACGTATGAAGCGCTATGAACCGCTCCTCCCTCTCCTTGAGCAGGTCCATGGACCGCTCGAGGAATTGGTCCCGCAAGCCACGCGCGAGGCTTTGGCACAAGGCCAGAGGCGCTTCAATGTGGATAGCGAGGCCCACTTGACCCCGAGCACCACATCGAACGGTGGGACCGCCGTCCGCATCGAACCCACCTACCGCAATAAGCGGGGTATCGCGGGGGAAGGACGCCTGCATCAGGCCGGGGTCAGCGCCAGCGTCCAGGTCCAGGGCGAGAACGACACCTTCAAGCTCCAGCTCGAAGGGCAACGCGCCGATAACGGCCAGGAAGATGCGACCGGACAGCGCTTCTACGCCCTCTGGCGGCACGGCTTCCAGAACGGTTTCGAGAGCCGTCTGGGACTCGGCCGCAGTCTCAGCGGTGGTGCTGTAGGCGCGGCCACCCTGGGAGAGGCCGGGCTAGGCTATTACACCGCCGATTGGGGTTTGGGAACACGCCTGTTCCGCCGCGGCAACGAGGAATCACTGCTGGCGCTTAGCGGCCTGCGCGCCCCACTCAACGGGCTGACCTGGGGCCGGGTGCTGGAAAGCGGCCTGAGCGTGGATGGCTATCGCCGTTTCGGCGAATGGAATGCCCTGTTCTCCCTCACCCGCTCGCGCCTGACCGGCGAGGGCGTAGCCGACAACGACAAGACCGAACTCTATGCCCGCGCCCTCCATCCTGTGCCCAGCCTGCCCGGCCTTGCCCTGGGGCCAGAACTCTACACCAGCCGTTTTGCCAAGAACTTGAGCGCCTTCGAGCCTGGTCACGGGGGCTATTTCAGCCCGGAGCGCTTCGTCAAACTTGGCGCCTTGGCCAGCTATGAAACCAGGCTCGATCGCCTCGAACTCAAACTTCTGGCGGGCCTTGGTTGGGGCTGGAGCCGTCAAGCCGACGCCCCCGGCAATCCGCTCACAGGCGCCGAGCCTGACAAATACCCCGCCACGCAAAGCAACGGTCTGGCGTATCATGCCCGTCTCGACGGTCTGTGGCCCATTGCAGCGCGCTGGAGCATCGGCTTTACCCTTGGCGGCCAGAAGAGCCCGGACTATACCGACTGGCGTACCGGAGTGTACGCCCAACACACTCTGGAATGATTTTTGCCATGAAAGCAGTTATCCATCCCCTCCTGCCGACCTTGTTCCTTGCCCTGCATGGCTGCGCCTTGCTGCCCGACGGGCCGACCACGCTGAAGCAAGACCCAGCCAGTGCTGCCCCAGCGTCCGCCGTACCTGCGCCTCTTGCCCCGGCGGCCATCACCCCGCCTCAAGCTGAATCGCCCTCTTTGGCAAACCCCTCCAGTACTGCTGCACCGGCCCTGTCCACACCAGGGCCTACCCCAATCATCCGTGCGGGTGAGTGCTGGGTCCAGGCCGTAGTCCAACCCAAGCCGGTACGTAAACCGCTCGAGATCGTGGTGCGTGATGCCGTCAATGACATCGAAGTCACCCCTCCTGTCCTCAAACCTGCGCGCAAAGAGATTGTCATCCGCGAAGGCGGGCTGACTTACCGTATCGAACCCCCTGTGTACAAGCGTGTAGTTGAAAAGGTCCTGGTCCGTCCGGAGGTCCGCCGCTCGGTAGTCGTCCCTGCGGTATTCGAGGAACGTGAGGTTCAGGTTGAGATCGAAGGGGCGCGTACCGTCGTGGAGCGCTGCACCTCCTCCACCGCCCGCCGCACCGCCGAGTCCCTGGTGCAGATGCTCTGCGCCCGCGAGATCCCGGCCAAGACGCAGACGATCAAACGCAAGATCCTGGTGCAGCCGGAAACCACCCGCGAGGTGGTCGAGCCCGCGGTGTACAAGGACGTCACCCGCTGGGTGATCGAAACCCCCGCCCGCGCCGTCCCGGTTGACCTCCCTCCACGCACGGCAAGCCTGAAGGTACGGGAAATCACCCGCCCCGAGCAGGTTGAAGAGCAGCAGATCCCCGCCAAGATCAAACGCCTGCTCACCACCGCCTACGAGGGTGAGCCAAGCTTGGTCTTCCGCCAAGCCGTCTGCGACCAGGATCTCTCCCCAGCCCTGGTACGCGACCTCCAGCATGCGCTCAAGCAGTCAGGCTTCGATCCGGGAGCCACCGATGGCAAGTTTGGCGACCAAACCTTCCGTGCCCTGCTTAATTACCAACGGCAACATGGTCTGGCCCAAGGAGCGCTGACCTATGAGAGCCTGGAGCACCTTGGTATCAACCCGAAACGGTAAGGCCCCACGCAGTCATACCCCATGCCAGGCCGTCTTGTGCGGCCTGGCCCATCCTCCATGCTCCTAAGTGGAGCCGTAGTCTCTTCAACCATGAACTCTGCCCTGCCCACTGAGCTCTTGCCCCTCGTCATCGCTTGGGCCGGGATCACGACCCTGATCCTTCTGACCTTGCTCTGGCGGCTTTGGAGACTCAGACAACGAATCCTGGAGCTCGCCGGTAGGGACAGTCGGGGACTCTCGATCCGCGAGGCCCTGAACCAGCTGCAGGTCCTCGTCGCTACCCGCCAGAGTCTGCTGGAGCAGACCCACCGCACGCGCGATGAGATGCTCATCGCCGCGCGCCATGCTGAACATTTCAAGCGGCGGCAATGGGCCGCGCAGGAGCTTTTCGCCCGTCTGGATGAAGGGGTGGTCATGGCCAGCCACGATGGCAAGGTGTTCGAGGTGAATCTCGCCCTGGAGCGCATTTTGCAAAAGCCCGGCCATCTGCTGCGTGATCGCAGTCTGCGCGAGATCCTCGCCCCTGAAGATGAGGATTTTTTCGCTAACCTTTGCGCCAACATAACCCGACGGAGACACTGGGAAGGACGCCTCATCCTACATCGCGCCGATCGCAGTTCCTTCCCGGCCTTTCTGCGCCTGTTGAGTCTGCTCGATGAGCAGGGCAAACCCCAGTTTCTTCTCGGCGTGATCCAGGACCTCAGCCCCGTCGAACAGACCCATGCCCAGTTGCACCAGCTCACCCACCACGACCCCCTGACCGGGTTGCAGAACCGGGTCAGTTTCCTGGACGAGGTGGACGCATTACTAAACGCTAGCGATGAGCGCCATTGGGCGCTCATCATCTTGGGGTTGGATCGATTTACCATGGTCAGTGATACCCTCGGTCCCAACCTTGCTGGCCGCATCCTCACCCTCATCGCTCAGCGGCTGAAGGCGCAGGTCACTCCGCATGAACGCTTGGCGTATCTTGGCGGGTACGAGTTCGGTTGGCTCATGCCTCTCCCTGTCGATGCATCCTGCACCGACACCCCGCTTAAGCGGGCCCAATCCCTGCTGGAGGTGATCCGCCAGCCGCTCGAGCTCAAGGAACCGCGTTATAGCCTCAAACTGACCGCAAGCCTTGGGATTGCAACATATCCGCGAGATGGGCGCCGGGCAGATGAGCTCCTACAAGCCGCCCACCTAGCCTTGGTCCATGTCCAGCAGAAAGGCGGTGACCATGTCCTGCTGCACGATAAATCCATGAGCGCACAAGCGATGCGTCGCTTCCAGATCGAACAGGGCCTGCGCTACGCCTTGGAACGTCGGCAGATCGAATGCGCTCTCCATCCTCTGGTCATGGCCCAGAGCGGCCAGCTATCCGGCTTCGAGACCCTGATGCGCTGGCGGCATGAGGAAGACCGCTATATCTCGCCTAACGAATTCATCCCGGTGGCGGAGGAAACCGGCCTCATCATACCCCTGACCCAGTGGCTCCTCGATCAAGCCTGCCAACACCTGACCAGCTGGCGCAACCGCTCCGGCCAACCCCTGTTCCTGTCCCTGAATATCAGCCCCCGCCAACTGCTTGACCCCAAGCTGCCTGAGGCGCTGATCGGTACCCTACAGAAATACCGCCTCGACCCTACCGCCCTGATGCTGGAGATCACCGAGTCAGGGCTGGTCGGCGGTATCGATCTCATCCGTGAGCGCATCTTCCAGCTCGCCATGCGCGGCTTCCTGATCGCGGTGGATGACTTCGGCACCGGTCACTCCACCTTGAGCCTGCTCAACGAGTTGCCGATCGACAAGCTCAAGATCGACCAAAGCTTCATCCGCGACCGCATCCCCCAGGATGCCGAGGCGGTGAAGATCGTCGAGGCCATGCTGGCCCTGGCCAAGGGGCTTCAGCTTGCGGTGGTGGTAGAAGGGGTGGAAACGGCCGAACAGGCCCAGTTCATCCGCCAGCGCCTGCCTACCGCCCTGTTGCAGGGCTTTCTGTTTGGCGCGCCACAGCCGCTGCATGCCTGGGATGGCCTGCTGCTGGAAGGCAAGCTGCCAAGCTACGACTGGAACAAAGAAAAGGGGGGCATAGCCCCCCAAAGATAGATTACGCATGATGGGCCCCGCGTTCCTGCGAGGTGGCATCTCGCCCGCCCTTGCGACGGACTCAACAGGTTAGTGACATACGATTAAAAAAAGTTCCTCGACCATTCTCAGCCTCGTAGAAAGCCACCCCGTGCTTCATCGT
>JARJMX020000023.1 GCA_029335925.2 Gammaproteobacteria bacterium | reverse complement strand
CTTTCTCCACAGGCCGGGCGTAGCGGCCTTGACGATACCGTAGCCAATCACCCAGAGGGCAAGGAAGCCGCCGACCTCGGCAAACCCCCAGCCGAGCACGCCGGAGAGGTAGACCGGCAGGCCGACCACGAACCACACGTCGCGCGCGCCGAACAGAAAGAAACGCGCCCCGGCCAGCCAGTTGATCGCCGGGGTGTTGGAGAACACCTGGGCAAACTTCGGCTTGCCCTTCACCATGCCAAGCCCGCTTGGCAAAACGAGGGTGATGACCAGACCCACGAGCAGCAGGGCGATCAGTGTCCACAGCGCGCCGTGGAAGCCGAGCACCGCCAAAAGTAGGCCACCGAGGAAGAAACCCACACCCTTGAGTGCGTTCTTCGAGCCAGTCAGCACCGCCACCCACCTGAACAGGCTGCCCTCCCCGGCCACCAGCTTGACCGAGGACTTGGCGCTCATCTTGTTGAGGTCCTTGGCGATGCCGGACAGTGCCTGCGCGGCCATCACGTAAGGCACCGTCAGCCAGGCTGCCGGCGCCAGCAACATCCCGAGGGCGACGATCTGAAGCGCCGTGCCCATCTGCATGGTGCGGTTCACACCGATGCGCGCCGCAAGCCACCCGCCCACCGCATTGGTGACGATGCCGAACACCTCATAGAAGAGGAACAGCATAGCGATCTCGAGCGGCGTGTAGCCGAGCTGATGGAAATGCAGCACCACCAGCATGCGCAGGGCCCCATCAGTGAGGGTGAAGGCCCAGTAGTTGCCGGTGACGATGGCGTAGTTGCGCAGATCAGCGTTCATGAACATGATCCTCAAAAAAACCGCCCCTCTCCCATACGCGGGAGAGGAGGGATTGGGGTGAGGCTCACTCGCAGGGCAACGCCCTTGCAAAGGGGTTACATCCCCCGCGCCACCTTCGCCACCAGTTCCATCATACGGTTGGCATAGCCCCACTCGTTGTCATACCAGGCCATGACCTTCACCTGGGTGCCATCGATGACCAAGGTGGAGAGGGCATCGACGATGGACGAACGCGGATCATCCTTGAAGTCGACGGAAACCAGGGGCAGCGTTTCGTAGCCCAAAATGCCTGCCAGCTCCCCTTCGGCCGCCGCCTTGAGCAAACCATTGACCTCTTCGACCGTCGTTGGACGTGCCGCCTCGAACACGAAGTCGGTCAGCGAGGCATTCGCCAAAGGCACGCGCACGGCGTGACCGTTCAGCTTGCCATTGAGCTCAGGAAAGATCTCGCCGATGGCCTTGGCCGAGCCGGTGGTGGTGGGAATGAGCGAGAGACCGCTGGCACGGGCACGGCGCAGGTCCTTGTGCCCCCGATCGAGGATGGACTGGGTATTAGTCAGATCGTGCAGGGTGGTCATGGTGCCATGGAGGATGCCAATGTGCTCATGCATGACCTTGACTAGGGGGGCCAGACAGTTGGTGGTGCAGGAGGCGGCGGTGACGAGGTGATGCGCGGCGGGATCATACAGATGATCGTTCACCCCCATGACGATATTGAGTGCGCCCTTCACCGGTGCCGCCACCACCACTTTCTTCGCCCCGCGCTCGAAGTGGGGCTGGATTTGCTCGATCGTCCGCAGCTTGCCGGTGGACTCGACCACGATATCCACGCCAAGGCCGGCCCAGTCGATCTTGGCCGGGTCCTTTTCCATGCTGTAACCCACCCGCCGACCATCCACCACGAGCGCGCCATCCTCGGCGCGCACCTCTCGCCCCCAACGGCCATGCACCGAGTCATATTTGAGTAGGTGCGCGAGCGCGGCCGCATCCGCACTAATCTCGTTGATGTGGACGATTTCGAAGGAAGGGTTGTCCCAGGCGGCGCGCAAGCCGAGACGGCCCATACGCCCAAAGCCATTGATGGCAACACGGATGCTCATGATGTGGACCTCAGTCTAACAGTGGGGACAGGCAGACCCTGCCTGCCGGGAAAACATACGATATTTGTAATATATGATGATGTATATATCATGACGGAGCAGCCCTCCCTCTCCTCAAGGTGACACTATGCTCAAAGGCCTTCTTGTCAGTGCATCGCTCTTCCTTGCCACCGTCGGCACCACCCTCGCCGAGGAGGCACTCAAGGTCTCCAAGGTGGTTGACAACGTCTACGCCATCGTCGGCCCGATCGACGATCGCACCTATGAGAACGACGGTCTGAACAACAACCAGGCCTTTATCGTCACCAAGGACGGCGTGATCCTGATCGACTCCGGCGCAAGCTACAAGGGCGCCGAGCGGATCGAGAAGACCGTGGCAGGCGTCACCAAAGCGCCAATCAAGTGGGTGATCAACACCGGCAGCCAGGACCACCGCTGGCTGGGCAATGGCTATTTTGCCGCCAAGGGTGCGGAGATCATCGCCTTCGCCGGGACGGTGGAGACCCAGAAAAAGGTCGCCGCAGGACAGATGGATGCCCTATCCAAGGTATTGAAGGACCGCTTTGAGGGCACCAAGCCCGTCCATGCCAGCCGCCTGCTGCACGAGGCGCGCACCACCCTCACCCTGGGGGGAGAGACCCTGGAGGTCATTGAAACCAATGCCCACTTCCCGCACGACACCATGGTCTGGCTGCCAAGGCAGAAGGTGGCTGTGACCGGCGATTTAGTCTATGTCGACCGCATGCTGGGCGTGCACGACACCTCCAGCGTCAAGAGTGCCTGGGCCGCCTGGCAGGAGTTGGTAAAGCTTAACCCGGCGAAGATCATCCCCGGCCATGGTGAGGTATGCGACCTGGCCAAGGCCAAGCGGGATACCGGCGACTATTACGACTTCCTGGTCAATGTGATCGGCAAGGCCGCGCAGAATATGGAGCCGCTGGATGAGGTGATTGCCAAATATGCCGACATGCCTCAGTTCAAGCACCTCAAGCATTACGACACCTGGCACAAGACGGTGATGAGCCGCACCTACCTGCAATTCGAGGGTCAGTAAGCCATGGCCCACGACCACGCGCACGGGCATCATGGCCATCATGCGCACACGCATAAAGGCATCCCTGCCCGCGCGTTTTGGACTGACCCTCGGCTTTGCTGCCGTCGAGGCGGTGGCGGGCGGGTGGTTCGGCGCGCTGGTGCTGCTGGGTGATACCGCCCAGACCGGGTTGGGGGAGCGCTTCAACATCCGCCACGCCACCCTGCCACCGTCGTTCGGCAGCAACTCCTCCTGCGAGGACCTGATATGTTCGACCCGCTAGCCGATCTTCTCGTCTACCGCGCCCTAGGCCTGGCGGCGGAACAGCCGCTGGGCGCCGCCCTGCACTTCTTTGTCATGGACGTGACCAAGATCCTGGTGCTGCTGACCCTGGTCATTTACATCATGGGCTGGCTGCGCGGGATGCTCAGCCCGGAGCGGGTGCGCGAATTCCTGCGCCATCGCGGCAACCTCTCTTCGCGCTTTCTGGCCGTCGGTCTCGGCGCGGTGACGCCCTTCTGCTCCTGCTCCTCGGTGCCGCTGTTCATCGGCTTTGTCGAGGCTGGCATCCCGCTCGGTGTGACCCTCTCCTTCCTGATCGCCAGCCCGATGATCAATGAGGTGGCCGTGATCGTGCTTGCCTCGGTGATCGGCTGGAAGCTGACCCTGATGTATGTCCTCGCGGGCCTGACGGTCGCCTTTGTCGGTGGCTTTGTGCTGGAGCGCTTCCGTCCCGAGCGCTGGGTAGAGGGCTATGTCTGGCAGATCCGCATGGGTGAAGCCACCCTACCCAAGCCCGACCAAAGCCTGCGCGGACGTCACACTTATGCGGTCAGTCAGGTCAAGGAGATCGTCGGTCGGCTGTGGAAGTTCGTCCTGCTCGGTGTCGGTGTGGGCGCGCTGATCCACGGCTATGTGCCGATGGACCTGCTCGCCCGCTTCACCGGCGACGGTGGTCTGCTTTCGGTGATCGGCGCGGTACTTCTCGGCATTCCCCTGTATTCGGATGCGGTCGGGGTCATCGCCATAGCCGAGGCCCTGCTCGGTAAGGGCGTCCCCATCGGCACCGTACTCGCGTTCATGATGGCCGTCGCCGCGCTCTCGCTGCCGGAGATGATCATCCTGCGCAAGGTGGTGAAGTGGCCGCTGCTCGGCCTGTTCGCTGCCTATCTCGCCCTGGCCTTCATTCTGGTCGGGGTCCTGTTCAACACCCTAAGGCATACCCTATGAGTAACGGTCTGCATGACTCCATTCTCGATTTGATCACACTGGCCGCACGCGTAGCCAGCAACCATCCGGGCGGCGACGTCTGCCTGATGGAACGGCTCGCCGCGCAAGGCGTACCGGCGGAGCACATTGCCCAAACGATCAAGCTCGCACGCAATGTGCGCGATGAGGCGAACCAACTGTTCGACGAGCGGGTGGATACACGCATGCTCAAAAAGCTCGGCACCACCCCCGCTGCGGCCACCCTGCCCGGGCACGGCTGCTGCGGCACCAATACCTGCTGCAACTGAGAGGGAAACGGACAATGAAGCATATCAAAGTCCTAGGCAGCGGCTGCGCAAGCTGCAAGACCGTCTACCGGATGATCGAAGAGACCGCCCAGGCCAAGGGCGTAGAGGTCAAGCTGGAAAAGGTCGAGGACATCGCCGAGATCATGCGCCACGGCGTCATGTCTACCCCCGGCGTGGTGGTGGACGGCCAGGTAGTGCATGCAGGCGGAATACCCGACCGGGCCAAGATCGAAGCCTGGCTGGGGTAACCCTACCCAAGCCCGGCGAACCGCCTCAGCCCTCAGCAGCCAGCGCCGCCAGGCCCTCACAAGCCCCCACTCTGCCGCGAAGAGCTGCCTGGTCAGCCAGCCCCTGGGGCGAGATCAGGAAGGCCTCGAGGGCCAGCCGCAGGACCTCACGCATCCACCCCGGCAGGTCCGGGTGTAGATGGTAATGCATCCACACCCCCTCCCGGCGCGCCTTGACGATGTGAAGATCGCGCAGCAGCGCCAGATGGCGGGAAATTTTGGGCTGCGACAGTCCCAGCGCCCGGGTAAGATCGCACACGCATAGCTCGCCCTGGGCATGCAACATAGCCAGACAACGGAGGCGGGTGGGGTCGCTTAGAGCATGGAAGAAGGTATGGCTTTCAAGTTCCATGGGGAAAACATATTCGTTTTTTCGCATAGGATACAACGAACTTTTCCGGATGCTTTGCGTCGGCAGGATTTGCACATGACAAGACTCGGGCTACTCTTCACCGCATGGATGCCGGCAATTTCATCAAGACCCGCGAGATCCGCTTGCGCGGCCCACATCCTGGGCTGACAGCCAAGGCCGCGCTGATGCTGGGCGAGATTCCCGGCGTGCTGATGGCAGAGTCGCCCTACTCTACCGCTATGACCTGCGTGCCATCGGCCTGGTGCGGCATTCTGCAGATCCTGGAAAGCTGGGGCCTGCACCTGGACGCCAGCCTGTGGTCCAAGCTGCGCTATGCGCTGGCTTTCTATTCCGAGGACGCCCAGCGCGAAACCCTGCGGCTGTCGATCAGCCCACCGGAGGCATACGCAAGCCAGCCGCCCATATCCATGCCCGCCATGACAAAGGACAGGCCCACAACGGCGACGCCTGGGACCGCTACCTTTGAACCCTGATGAACGACCAACAACTGACGCGCTACAGCCGGCAGATCCTCCTGCCGCAGATCGACTATGAAGGCCAGGAGCGCCTGCTCGAAAGCCACGCTCTGATCGTCGGCCTCGGCGGGCTCGGTTCCCCCGCAAGCCTGTACCTCGCCGCCGCAGGGGTCGGGCACCTGACCTTGGTTGATTTCGACACCGTCGATCTCTCCAACCTGCAGCGCCAAATCGTGCACCGCACAACCGATGTGGGCCGCCCCAAGATCGAATCGGCGCGCGACAACCTCGCTGCCCTCAACCCGGACGTGCGCATCGACGCCCTGCCCGGGCCGCTGGACGAGGACGCGCTGCGCATCGCGGTGCGCTCGGCAGGCGTGGTGCTCGACTGCACCGACAACTTCACCGCCCGCCACGCCATCAACCGCGCCTGCGTGGCGGAGCGCAAACCGCTGGTGTCGGCGGCGGCGATCCGCCTGGAGGGGCAGCTCTCGGTGTTCGACACGCGCAAGGACGAAAGCCCCTGCTACCACTGCCTCTACCGCGAGGACGGCGAAGAACTGGAAACCTGCACCCGCAACGGCATTCTCGCCCCGGTGGTGGGCAGTCTTGGCACCTTGCAGGCGTTGGAAGCGATCAAGGTGCTGCTTGGTCTTGGCGAGCCGCTCATCGGCCGCCTGCTGCTGTTTGATGCGTTGACCTTCGATCTGCGCACCCTCAAGCTCAAGCGCGACCCAAGCTGCCCGGTGTGCGCGCAACGCTAAACAGGCAAGACTCAGGACACGTAGGAGGTCTGCAGGCGGACGGATTGAATCCTCACGGAGGTCCGCCCGTAGGCCTCGCCGTACCTGCCGCTCTCGGCCTGCCAGGTTTTCATACCGATCGATGGGCAACCGCACATAGCTCCAACCTCGTCTTTCCTGGCTTCATCGTTGCCTAGCTGCCTTCGGCAGCAGGGACTCAACTGCTCAAGGCTCATCTTGTCGGTGACCACCAGCGCCCAGTCGAGCCGCAGGTAGTCGTTGATCTGCGTCGGCTCAGAGGCGACGTCCACGTTCGTGATGAACTCCTCCGGCGTCACGTCGCGCCAGGAGGCATGCTCACCGCAGACATGCACGCGGATATAGGCCAGCGCCTCACCACCTCATGCACCGGGCCATCACCTGTGGCCTCGTGCGCATCAGGGTGAACTCAGAGCAGGCGGGCGTACAGGAAGGTATAAAGCATGACGACATCCTCCGGACGATGGCACGAAACCCTTACCGTGAAGGTAGCCCATCGCAACGCTCATTGGAGAAATCCCCCATCCCACCAAGGGTGTCGTTCACTGGGAGGCGGCGCGGCGCTCAAGCAGTTGCTGGAGGATCAGGCGCACCTTGTGCATACCTTCCTTGAGCGTGCGGTCGATCGCCTCCATGGTGATTTTTTCCTCGCCGTTCTTGCCCGCCGCCCAGTTGGCGACCACCGCGAGATGGGCATACTCCAGCCCCAATTCGCGCGCCAGGGCGGCCTCCGGCATGCCGGTCATGCCGACCAGATCGCAGCCATCCCGCTCCATGCGGCGGATCTCGGCAATGGTTTCCAGCCGCGGCCCCTGGGTGCAGCCGTAGGTGCCGCCATCCACCACCTCTATCCCGACCGCGCGCGCACTGTCGAGCAGCGCACCACGCACGGAGGCGCTGTAAGGATGGCTGAAGTCGATGTGAGTGACGCTCTCAAGCTCGCCTTCGAAAAAGGTCTGCTTGCGGCCATAGGTATAGTCGATGATCTGGTCCGGCACGGCCAATACCGCCGGCCTCATGTGCGGGGTGATGCCCCCCACGGCGGCGACTGAAACGATCTCCTTGACCCCGACTTCCTTCAGCGCCCACAGGTTGGCACGATAATTGATCTCGTGCGGCGGGATGCGATGGGCATAGCCATGACGGGCGAAAAAGACCACCTCGCTGCCGCCGAGGGTGCCAAAGGTCAGCGGGCCAGAGGGCTCGCCATAAGGCGTATTGACCACCTGATGGCGGGTGATTTCCAGGTTTTTCAGGCTGCCAAGCCCCGTGCCACCAATGATGGCCAAAAGGTTCATCGTTCTCTACTCCGTTGTTGGTTGACTATCCCGGATCAAAAGATGAAGCGCTGAACTTGCGCGATCGACCGCCTGACGGCCAGCCTGCATGGCCTCTTCGGCGCGATGAAAGTCCAAAAGGCCGATCTCTGGCATACGCGGCATCAACAAGATATCAGGCGGATCGCCTGCCAAGCGCGATCGGCCAATGCGCAGCTGCATGATATTGACGCTCCGACCCATGACATCGAGGATGGAGGGCATCCCCACGCCATCCCCGCGCCCAAGCCATGCCGTCATCGCACGCCGGACACGGCCGAACAAGCCTTTCTCCGGGATGCTCGAGGCTGGCTTCAAAGTTTCACGCTCTAGGGCATCACTGAGCAGATCGACGGCAATAACCTGTCCTGCGCCCATGGCACGACACAGCGAGACAGGCACGGGATTGACCAAACCACCATCCACCAACCAGGTATCCTCATGGCGTACTGGGCTGAACAAAATGGGCATGGCGATGGAGGCGCGCACGGCGTCGAGCACCCTTCCCTCACGCAGCCAGCGCTCCTGGCCGGTTTCAAGGTCGGTCGCCACGGCAGCGAAGGGGATATGACAATCAGCAAAATTGGCATCACCAATCAGCTCCGCCAGGGCCGCCATCAGCCGCTCTCCTGCAATCAGACCACCCTCAAGGCGGATATCGAAATATCCGGCCAGATTGGGCCAGCGCATGGCGCGCACCCACACCTCCAACGCACCCAGGCGGCCCAAGGCATAGGCTGCCCCAACGAGAGCCCCAATCGAGGTACCTGCAACCACCCCTGGTCGGATCCCTTTGAGCTCCAACTCACGCAAAACGGCTATGTGTGACCAACCGCGCGCCGCACCGCCACCCAATGCAAGACCAATGCATGCCCGGTTCATAAGCTATCTGGTAAGGCATAGATACCGTTCAAGTTGCGGAAATAGCCGCGGTAGTCCATGCCCTCCCCCACAAGGAAGCGATCCGGCGCCTCGACGCCGATATAGTCCGGAAGGAAGCCCTCAACCTTGCGCGAGTGGCATTTATTGACCGCCACCGCACAGCGCACACTGGCTGCTCCCTCCAGATGACAGGCCTCGACCATAGCCTTGAGGGTCACCCCCTCATCGAAGATATCGTCGATGATGAGCACATGACGACCCGCCAGGGAGTGGCGCGGACGGGCCAGCCAGCGCAACTCACCGCCGCGGGTCGCCTCGCCATAGCGAGTAGCGTGCAGGTAGTCAAGCTCCAGCGGAAAATCCAATCGCGGCAGCAGTTTGCCCGCCGCGATCACCCCCCCGGTCATCACCACCAACACCAGCGGTATCCGCTCTGCCAGATCGACGCGGATGGCCGTGGCCAGACGATCATAGGCTGCCTCCATTGAGCCCTTATCTACCACGCATTCGGCCCGCTCGCGCAGGGCATTCAGTTCAGCAGCTTGCATGATGGGCTCCCTCTGTTCACAGCATGGCCGCCATTGTAGCGGCGGTTTGGCGAAAGCGGGGCATGGAGCGCAATTCCTCTAAGTCAACCCGGCCCCGGGCACGCAAACCCATCAGGCGTGCTGAGCGAGCAGGATCATGCACCTCACCAAGCCCATCGAGCACCGCCGCGGCATCCTCGGGACGGTTGCAGACCAGCAGCATATCGCAGCCCGCAGCGAGCGCCAGGCGCGCGCGCTCGACGGGATCGGCCACCGTGGCGGCGGCGGCCATGCTCAGGTCGTCGGTGAAGACCACCCCCCCGAAGCCGTGCCGTACGCGCAGGATGTCGTGCACCCAGCGCGGCGAGAAGCCGGCCGGCCGTTCATCCACCGCCGGATAGACGACGTGGGCCATCATCACTGCCGACAGGCCCGCCGCGATCAGGGCGCGGAACGGCCTAAGATCCAGCGCCTCGATCTCGGCCAGGGTACGCTGATCGACTGGACATTCGTGATGCGAATCCTCCGCCACCGAACCGTGGCCGGGATAGTGTTTGCCCACCGCCGCCATGCCTGCCTCGCGCATGCCCTCCATCCAGGCTTGGCCCAGGGTAGCTATGGCGGCGGGATCAGGGTGCAGGGCACGGTCACCGATCACGCGGGAGCGTGGCCCGCCAAGGTCCAGCACCGGGGCAAAGCTTAGGTCGATGTCCAAGGCGCGCAACTCAGCAGCCAGCAGCCAGGCCCAATCGCGCGCAAGCTTCACCGCGGCGTGCGGGTCTGCATCGTACAGCGCGCCCAGCCGCGCCGCCGGCGGGATGCGGGTGAAGCCCTCGCGAAAGCGCTGCACCCGTCCACCTTCGTGGTCGACCGCGATGATGATCTCTGGACGGACGGCGCGAATTTCCCCCACCAGCGCGCGCAGCTGGTCCGGGTGCTCGTAGTTGCGTGCGAACAGGATCACCCCCCCCACCAAGGGATGACGCAGGCGCTCGGCCTCATCAAAAGCCAGGCGTGTCCCGGCGAGATCGACCATCAGGGGCCCATTGATCTGCATCCTCACTTTCCCTTGTGGCAGTTGATCGCAAGCGGCTGGGCCTCTGCCCGCGCGCCGAGATAGACATACAGCCCCACGGTCAGGATCACCGCAGACAGCAGGACAGAGGCGGCTTCCATCAGATGGTCGGCTGCACCCATGGCGGACTTGAACATTAGCAGCAGGCCCTCGATCGACACGGCGATGATGATAACAGCGAGGAAGCGCGTGATCGTCCGCCGCGTGGTGCTTGTAGCGGATCGACCATGGGTGTTTCCCTAACAAAAAAAGCGCACCAGAGGTGCGCCAATACAGGAGGAGTCAACGGCACCATGCCACACTTGCAAGCGTTGCTGGCATGTATGTAAGAAGCATCCAGCATCCCACCGTTTGATTAATATTTTTATTTCAATGGTTGGATAAAAACTGTCCTCCCCGCCTGGGAGAACCGCCCGTGCACCATCACCGTGCATCATGCGCCCTCGCCCGCCGCGCCTTGACTCACCAGCACGGTAGCATAGGCCAGGATACCCTCCCGGCGCCCGACATAGCCCATGCCCTCGTTGGTCGTGGCCTTGATATTGACCCGGTCCAGACCCACGCCCATGTCACCGGCGAGCACGGCACGCATCGCATCGATGTGGGGGGCCAGGCGGGGCGACTCGGCGAGGATCGTCATGTCGGCGTTGACCACCCGAAAGCCGCGGCTGCGCAGCTCCTCCATCACCCGGCGCAGCAGGATGCGGCTGTCGATGCCCTTGTAGGCGGGATCGTTGTCGGGGAAATGGTGGCCGATGTCGCCCAAGGCCAGCGCACCGAGCAGTGCATCGCACAGGGCATGGATAAGCACGTCGCCATCGGAGTGGGCCTTGAGGCCATGCGTATGAGGGATATGCACCCCGCCGAGGGTAATGTGGTCACCGTCGGTGAAGGTGTGCACATCCACACCTTGGCCAATCCGCAGGTTCATCTCTGCCTCCGGGTCAGGAAGAACTCCGCCAGCTCCAAATCCTCTGGCCGGGTGATCTTGATGTTGTCCGCCCGCCCCTCGACCAGCAGCGGGTGCAAGCCTGCATATTCGAGCGCGGAGGCCTCGTCGGTGATCCTCACCCCCGCCTCCAGCGCGCGCCGCAGGGTATCGCGCAACAGCCCAAGGCGGAACATCTGCGGGGTGAGGGCATGCCACAGCCTTTCGCGTGGCTCGGTGTGGGCGATGCGCCCTGTGCCATCCGCGCGCTTCATGGTATCCCGCACCGGCACGGCCAGGATACCACCTACCGCATCCTGCTCCACCTCAGCCACCAGGCGGTCAAGATCCTGCCGCGCAAGGTTGGGACGAGCCGCATCGTGCACCAGCACCCAGTCGGAGGGCTGACCGAGCGCAGCCAACAAATCGAGGGCGTTGAGCACCGACTGGGCGCGCTCCTCTCCTCCCGGGACGATATGGACGGGCAACTCAACATCGAGCAGAAGATCAGGCCAGAACGGGTCATCGAGGGCAATGGCGAGCACGATGCCACGCACCCGGGGATGCTCGGCGAAACAGGCCAGGGTATGTTCGAGCACCGTGCGCCCCGCCAACATTAGGTATTGCTTGGGGCGGTCGGCGGCCATCCGCGTACCCAGTCCCGCGGCAGGGATGACCACCCACAGGTCGCCGTCAGTTCTTGCTGGATTCATCAATGATCTGAAAATAGGTATCGCCCTGCTTGACCAGGCCAAGATCGGAGCGTGCGCGCTCCTCGATGGCTTCAAGCCCGGTCTTCAGATCGAGCACTTCAGCCTCGAGTGCCGCGTTGCGCTGCTGCAAGCGTTCGTTCTCCGCCAGCTGCTTCTCGAGCGCAATCCGCGCCGCCTCAGCCCGCGACCAGCTCCCATCGCCCAGCCACAGGCGGTATTGCAGCCAAATAAAGAGCATAGCGAGCAGCAATACGAGCCAGCGCAGCATCAGCCTTCACCACCGATCCGTCGGGAACGGATCGGGAATCGCCGAGGGTAACCCCGAAAGGTGCCGGCCAGGCATGGGCCGGCATCCGCATAGCAAAACGCCGCACGAAGGCGGCGTTGCAGGGTGGGCCCATTCCCGTCGGCGCGGCTCACACGCGGACTCAGTGCTTCGGGTTGAACGCCGCCAAGCCCGGGAACACCGCACGCGCCCCCAGACGCTCTTCAATGCGCAGCAGGCGGTTGTACTTGGCGATGCGGTCCGAGCGGGACAGGGAGCCGGTCTTAATCTGGCCGCAGTTGGTGGCGACGGCAAGATCGGCGATGGTGGTATCCTCGGTCTCGCCGGAGCGGTGCGAGCTGATGCTGGTGTAGCCGTGAGCGGCTGCCATACGCATGGCCTCCAGGGTCTCGCTCAGGGTGCCGATCTGGTTGACCTTGATCAAGATGGAGTTGGCAATGCCCTTCTCGATCCCTTCCTTGAGGATGGTCGTGTTGGTGACGAACAGATCATCCCCCACCAGCTGGATCTTCTTACCAAGGACTTCAGTATGGTGCTTCCAGCCAGCCCAATCACCCTCGGCCATGCCATCCTCGATCGAGAGGATCGGATATTTCTCGACCCACCCCTGCAGGAAGGCGGTGAACTCCTCGGAGGTGAAGGACTTGCCCTCGCTCTCCAGCACGTACTTGCCATCCTTGTAGAACTCGGAGGAAGCCACGTCGATACCGAGATAGACGTCCTTGCCGGCGACGAAGCCTGCCTTGGCGATGGCCTCGAGGATCACCTCGATCGCCGCCTCATTGGACGGAAGGTCCGGGGCGAAACCGCCTTCGTCGCCCACGGTGGTGCTCAGACCGCGGTCGTGCAGCACCTTCTTCAGGGCGTGGAACACCTCGGCGCCGTAGCGCAGGGCCTCGGAAAAGCTCGGCGCGCCCGCTGGAATGATCATGAATTCCTGCATGTCGATGCTGTTATCGGCATGGGCACCGCCATTGATGATGTTCATCATCGGCACCGGCAGGGTCACAGCCGCCTCGCCGCCCAAGTGCTCGTACAGCGGCTTGCCGTTCTCGTTCGCTGCGGCATGCGCACAGGCCAAGGATACGGCGAGGATGGCATTGGCACCGAGATTGGACTTGAATGGGGTGCCATCCAGCTCGAGCATGATGCGGTCGATAGCCGCCTGATCCTGTACGTCCTTACCAACCAGCGCCTGGGCAATCGGGCCGTTGACGTTGGCGACGGCCTTGGTCACCCCTTTGCCACCATAGCGCTTAGCATCACCATCGCGCAGTTCCAGGGCCTCACGGCTACCGGTGGAAGCCCCAGAGGGCACCGCGGCGCAGCCCATCATGCCCGAGGCGAGGATGACCTCGGCCTCGATGGTGGGATTACCTCGGGAGTCGAGGATTTCACGAGCATGGATGCTCTTAATCGCGGACATTCGGTTCGCTCCTTGTGCTCTTGATTCGTAAATGACGCAGCGCCTCATTCAACCAGCTGCGTATGAATATTCGTTAACGACCTGAAATTACAGGGTGTCTTCGGCAAACGACCTGGACTTGACCTGCCGATCCAACTCCATAAGGGTGGCGAGCAACGGCTCCAGCTTAGCCAGCGGCCACATATTGGGACCATCGCTCAAAGCCTGTTCCGGGTTAGGATGGGTTTCCATGAACACCCCACTGATCCCGCTTGCCACGGCAGCCCGTGCCAAAACAGGAACAAACTCGCGTTGGCCGCCGCTGCAGGTGCCCTGCCCCCCCGGCTGCTGCACCGAGTGGGTGGCATCGAACACCACCGGACAGCCGGTTTCGCGCATGATGGCCAGGCCGCGCATGTCGGACACCAGGGTGTTGTAGCCGAAGGACACCCCGCGCTCGCACACCATGATCTGGTCGTTGCCGACCGCACGGGCCTTGTCCACCACGTTCTTCATGTCCCACGGGGCGAGGAACTGGCCCTTTTTGATGTTGATCGGCTTGCCCTGGCGCGCCACGTTCTGGATGAAGTTGGTCTGACGGCAGAGGAAGGCCGGGGTCTGCAACACGTCGACCACGGCGGCCACCTCGTCGAGCGGGGTGTCCTCATGCACGTCGGTCAGCACCGGCAGGCCCAGTTCGGTCTTTACCCGCTCAAGGATGCGCACACCCTCTTCCAACCCCGGGCCACGGAAGCTGTTGGCGGAAGAGCGGTTGGCCTTGTCAAACGAGGCCTTGAAGATGAAGGGCATGCCAAGGCGGTCAGTTATCTCCTTGAGGGTGGCCGCGGTGTCGAGGATGAGCTTCTCGCTCTCAATCACACAGGGGCCGGCGATTAGGAACAACGGCTGGTCAATCCCCGCCTCGAATCCGCACAGCCTCATGCGCCTGCCCCCTTGTGCCTCAGAGCAGCCTCGACGAAGGCCTTGAACAGCGGGTGGCCATCACGCGGAGTGGAGGTGAACTCCGGGTGGAACTGGCAGGCCAGGAACCAGGGATGGTCTTTGAGCTCAATCATCTCCACCAGGCTGTTGTCGGCCGACATGCCTGAGAAGACTAACCCGGCAGCCTCGAGCGCCGCGCGGTAACGATTATTGAATTCGTAACGATGGCGATGGCGCTCAGAGATGACCTCTTGGCCGTACACCTTGCGTGCCAGTGTCCCTTCTTCCAGACGGCAGAATTGCGCACCCAGGCGCATGGTGCCGCCTAAGTCGGAATCCTCGCCGCGCTGCTCGAGGCCCCCCTCGGGAGTGCGCCACTCAGTGATCAGACCAATGACCGGGTGCTTGGCCTGCGGGTCGAATTCAGTGCTATAGGCCCCTTCCAGCCCGGCGACATGGCGAGCGAACTCGATCACTGCTACCTGCATGCCAAGGCAGATGCCCAGATAGGGGATCTTGTGCTCACGCGCAAAACGCACCGCGCGGATCTTGCCTTCGACACCACGCTCACCAAAGCCGCCTGGTACCAGGATCGCATCCATCCCCTCCAAAAGGTCCATGCCCCCGGTCTCGAGGCGCTCGGAGTCGATGTACTCGATATGAACATGAGTTCGAGTATGGATGCCGGCGTGGGTCAGGGCCTCGTTGAGGGACTTGTAGGCATCCGCCAGCTCGACATATTTGCCGACCATGGCAATACGCACGCTGTGGTGCGGGTTGGTCTGCGCCTCGACCACGCGATCCCACTCGGACAGATCCGCCGGTGGCACATCCAGGCGCATCTTGCGCACGACGATCTCATCCAATCCCTGGGCGTGCAGCAGACGCGGGATACGGTAGATCGTGTCGGCGTCGACCGCGCTGATGACGGCATCCTGCTCCACATTGGTGAACAGGGCGATCTTACGCCGCGCCTCCAGCGGAACTTCGCGCTCCGAGCGACAGATCAAGATATCCGGCTGAATGCCGATGGAGCGCAGCTCCTTGACCGAATGCTGGGTCGGCTTGGTCTTTACCTCACCGGCGGCCTTGATGTAGGGCACGAGCGTCAGGTGCATGAACAGAGCGCGCTCACGCCCGAGCTCCACCCCCATCTGGCGGATGGCCTCAAGGAAGGGCAGCGACTCGATATCACCCACCGTGCCGCCGATCTCCACCAGCGCAATGTCGTAGCCGTCGGCCCCCAGGCGGACGCGGCGCTTGATCTCATCCGTGATGTGAGGGATGACTTGCACCGTGCCGCCCAGATAATCCCCCCGACGCTCCTTGCGGATCACGTCCTCGTAGATGCGACCGGTGGTGAAGCTGTTGTTGCGGGTGCAGGTCGTGCGGACAAAGCGCTCATAGTGACCGAGGTCCAGATCGGTCTCGGCACCATCCTCGGTAACATACACCTCGCCATGCTGAAACGGGCTCATGGTGCCCGGATCGACGTTGATGTATGGATCGAGCTTGAGCAAGGTGACCTTGAGACCACGCGCTTCAAGGAGCGCGCCAAGCGAGGCTGCGGCAATGCCCTTACCAAGGGAGGACACCACGCCGCCGGTGACGAATATGTATCGAGTCATGGACCTTCAGAAGCCGTAGGCAGGGCATCAAGAACTCGCGCCCCTGAAGGAATTGCAGAATACCTTAAACGCCCCCCCCGCTCAATCCGTGGCCCGCCCCACGGGATGGGGTATGAAAGCGGCGAAAAGAAGCTTTATGATGATGCACTTTGCACCGTTGGAACGAGGATAAACAGCGTGGAATTCGGCATCAAGAGCGGCTCGGCCGCCTCTATCAAAAGCGCCTGCGTCGTAGTCGGCGTGTTCGAGGGGCGCAAGCTCACCCCCTCCGCCCAGGCTTTGGATGAGGCCAGTGGTGGCCAGATCAGCCAGATCCTCAAGCGCGGTGACCTCGAAGGCAAAGGCGGCCAGACCCTGCTGCTGCCGACGCTGCCCGGTATCACTGCGGAGCGCGTGCTGCTGGTGGGCCTCGGGCAAGCCCGCGAACTCGACCTGAAAGGCTGGAAGAAGGCCCACGCCGAGGCGGTGGGCGCCCTGGCCGAGCGCGGCGCAGGCGATGCGGCGTTCTGCGTGCTCGGGGCGACCCCTCGCGGCATGGGTATGGCTGAGGCCCTGCGGCGGGCGGTGGGCGCGGTGGAGGAGCGCGACTACCGTGTCGAGCAGTTGATAGAGTGTGTCGTATACACATGTGACGATGGCGGCGACGTAGACGG
>JARJMX020000160.1 GCA_029335925.2 Gammaproteobacteria bacterium | reverse complement strand
GGTCAGCACCGACGAGATCAGTGCTGCGATCAAAGACATCTTCGACGACACCCGGGCCATTGCCGAGCCCGCCGGGGCGCTCGCCATTGCCGGCCTTAAGCGCTATGCCAAACGCACTGCGCCCGACCAACACGGCCCGTTGATTGCCATCAATTCCGGCGCCAACATGAATTTCGACCGCCTACGTCATGTCGCCGAACGCGCCGAGCTTGGCGAGCAGCGTGAGGCCCTGTTCGCGGTCACCATCCCCGAGCGCCCCGGCAGCTTCCGCGCCTTCTGCGAGACCCTCGGTCGACGAGCCATCACCGAGTTCAACTATCGTTTTAATGATGCGCGCAACGCTCACATCTTCGTCGGTATCCAGCTCGACGACGGTGCGGCGGAGAAGGAGGCCCTCATCGCCCTACTGCGCGAACGCGGTTATCCGGTGCTCGATATGACCGGCAACGAGATGGCCAAGCTGCATGTGCGCCACATGGTCGGCGGCCACGGCCCGCGCGTGGAGCACGAGATTCTCTACCGTTTTGAATTCCCCGAGCGCCCCGGCGCCCTGCTCCACTTCCTCACCTGCATGGGGGCCCGGTGGAATATCAGCCTGTTCCACTACCGCAACCACGGCGCCGACTACGGCCGGGTGCTGGTGGGTATCCAAGTTCCCGCCGAAGAACGCCACCTGTTCGAGCAATTCCTCGAAGGGCTGGGGTTCCCTTACTGGGATGAGACCGACAACCCAGCCTACAGCCTGTTCCTGGCCTAAAGCCACCGCCAAGGACTCCTTCCGCCGCTCGATTTCAGGTAGGCTTGAAAAGCTTAGATCCAAGGAGCTTGTCCATGAACCAAGACGAACTAAAGCGCCAAGCCGCGCTAGCCGCCCTCGAATACATCAAGCCCGGCACCATCGTCGGTGTCGGTACCGGTTCCACCGTCAACCACTTCATCGACGGCCTAGCCACCATCAAACACAAGATCGAAGGCGCAGTCTCCAGCTCCAATGCATCCACCGAACGCCTGCGCAAGCACGGCATCCAGGTGTTCGATCTCAACGAGGTGGACGACATCCCCGTCTACGTCGACGGCGCCGACGAGGCCAATGAGCACCTGCAACTGATCAAGGGCGGCGGCGGTGCGCTGACCCGCGAGAAGATCATTGCCCACATGGCCAAGACCTTCGTTTGCATCGCCGATGAAAGCAAGCTGGTGTCGGTACTAGGCCAATTCCCGCTGCCGATCGAGGTCATCCCGATGGCGCGCAGCATGGTGGCGCGCGAGATGGTCAAGCGCGGCGGCCATCCGGTTTATCGCGATGGCTTCGTGACCGACAATGGCAACCAGATCCTTGACGTCCACAACCTTGAGATCATGCAGCCGGCCAAGCTCGAGGATGAACTCAACAATATCCCCGGCATCGTCACCGTCGGGCTCTTTGCCCTCCGCCCTGCCGATATGCTGATCCTCGCCACCCGCGACGGCGTGCGTAAGATCGGCTAAGCACACTTGACTCAAGGGATCTCCCCTCCGGGGAGGTTTTCTTGCGCCGCTGCGAAAACCGCGTAAACAAAAGCCGCGCACGGGGCGCGGCTTGGTTCGGTAAACCGGATAGCGTCTTGCGACGCCGAGGGCTTACTTCAGGCTGGCGATGTGAGCGGCCAGATTGGCAATATCGGCGTCGGACAGACCGGCAGCCATCGGAGCCATCATGGCGGTGTTCGGACCCACCTGCTTGCCGGCCTTGTAGGCAGTCAGCTTGGCGGTTACATCGTCAACACTCTTGCCAGCCAGCTTCGGAAAAATACCAGCGCCTTCGCCATTCATGCCGTGGCAGCTGGCGCAGTTGGAAGCATATTTGGACTTACCAGCGGCAGCATCGCCAGCGGCGAAAGCAGCACTGCTCATCAGGGCTACGGCAGCGGTCAGGGCGACAACAGTCTTCATCGGGTCTCTCCTGTGGGTGAATGCATGGGCTTGGACACATATTCCCCCGGACAGTTCGGCGATGGGGTAGCGCCAAGTTGACAAGCATGTTACCGCAGCCGGGCGGCATCCCCATAGAGGGAATGCCCTGCAAATCAATGAATTTATCTGTTGCGTATATAAAATTCATCATCAAATGTGGCCACCCAGTCCGGCTTGATGGCCACCAGCGCGGTGAGGATCATGCCGTTGAGCACGGCCTCCGGCAACATCACCAACGGCAGGTAGGGCAGATAGTCATGCAAAAGGTGCGCCGCGTCATAAACGCCAGCCCATACCAGCAACGCGGCCCCAAGCAGCACACTGACGAGCACCCCCAGTGCCGCGCCCAAGAAACCCGGGATGAAGATATAGACAAAGAAATTCGGCGCCATGTGGCGGCGCGAGAAGACCAGCGCCGCGTGCGCGACCAGCACCGGGATGGCCGCGGTGATTAGGGTATTGACCCCAAGCGCCGTCCAACCGGCCCGGCCGAGGAAGGTGTAGCCCGCCATGATGATCGCCCCGCCAAGCAGGGCCAACGGCCAGCCGAACATCAGGCTGAAGGCCGCCATGCCAAGGAAGTGAATGGACAACCCTGGCCCCACCTCAGCCCGCATGCCCCACAGCAGGACGAGCAGGAGGCACACCGCGAGCAATAGGTGCTGGCGGCTGCCCACGGCCAGGAACAGACGCCATGGGGCGCGCCAGGCTGCCACGCCGAGCAGGAGCAACATGATGAGATTGAAGAGCCAGAGCAGACTCGCCGGCAGCAGCCCGTCAGGAAGATTCATATACACGAATAGATTAGTTTTATTACCAGACCAAGGCCTGCTACATTATCAATACCCGAGTTCAACACTGGAGCATGTTCCATGGATACTTCCACCGTTCAACACAGTCGACTTGAACACTTCCCGGTCTCCTTCTTCGCCATCGTGATGGGCCTAGCTGGCCTGACCATTGCGGTGGAGAAGGCCGAGCACCTGTGGAGCTGGTCATTCAAGCCCAGCCTCGTACTGCTCGTGCTCACCGCACTGGTCTATGTCGGCATCGGCCTGACCTATCTGATCAAGTTCCTGCGCCATCGCGGCCACGTGATCGAGGAGTTCAACCACCCGATCCGCCTGAGCTTTTTCCCGGCCATGTCGATCGGCCTGATCCTGCTCTCCATCGCCAGCCTCGAGTATGCCTCCGGGGTTGCACTCTGGTTGTGGGGCATCGGCAGCGCGGTGCAGCTGCTGTTCACCTTGATCATCCTATCCGCCTGGATCCACCACGAAAAGTTCCAGATCCAGCATAGCAACCCGGCTTGGTTCATCCCCATTGTCGGTAACATCTTGGTGCCAGTGGCCGGCGTCCAGCTGGGATTCCCGGAAGTATCCTGGTTCTTCTTCAGCATCGGCCTGGTGTTCTGGATCGTGCTGCTGACCATCCTGATGAACCGATTCTTCTTCCACAACCCCATGCCGGCCAAGCTGCTGCCGACCCTGTTCATCCTGATCGCCCCGCCTGCGGTCGGCTTTATCTCCTGGATCAAGCTGCATCATGGGGTGCTGGATGATGCCGGGCGCGTGCTTTATTACATTGCCCTATTCACCACCCTGCTGCTGTTCTTCCAGTTCAAGCAGTTCGCCAAGGTGAAGTTCTCCCTGCCATGGTGGGCCTATTCCTTCCCGATGGCGGCCATCACCATCGCCACCATAATCATGCTGGAAAAGATCGGCGGCGTCTTCTTTGCCTCACTCGCCCCGATCTTGCTCACCCTGCTGGTGCTGTTGATCGTAGTGCTGATCATCAACACCATCCGTGCGATGATGCGCGGCGAGATCTGCGTCCCGGAATAATGGCATGAGCATCACGGCGATCATTCACCTGCATGGCCTGTTCGTCATCCTCTCGCTGATCGGGTTCGTCACCCGCGGCTATTGGATGCTGCGCGACTGCCCCGCGCTCCACGCACGTTGGGTGAAGATCGCCCCGCATGTCATCGACACCCTGCTGCTGGTCACCGCCCTGTGGGCCGCTTGGGTCATGTTCTGGTCTAACGGCGCCCACCCGACCTTCCTGACGGTGAAGATCGTCGGCCTCATCGCCTATATCGTGCTCGGCACCCTCGCCCTCAAGCGTGGGAGGACGAAGGCCATCCGCGCCGGGGCCTTTGTCGCCGCCATCGCGCTGTTCGTCTATCTGATGGCGGTGGGCAAGACTATGCAGGTCATTCCGTTCGTAGGCTGAGGCTGTGCAATAAAACCTTGAGCTGAAACGCGCAGGTGATAATCTGCGCGTTTTTCTTTTTTGGGAAGCTGAGATGTCTGCTGTCCAGCCGCTGGTCGGTGTGATCATGGGCTCCAAGTCCGACTGGGAGACCATGCGCCACGCCGTTGAGACCCTAGAAGCCTTCGGGGTACCGCATGAGACGCGCGTCGTGTCCGCGCACCGCACCCCCGACCTCTTGATGGAATACGCCGCCAGCGCCGCCAAGCGTGGGCTGGAGGTCATCATCGCTGGCGCCGGTGGGGCAGCCCACCTGCCGGGCATGGTCGCGGCCAAGACCGTGGTACCGGTGCTTGGGGTGCCGGTACAGTCCAAGGCGCTGAACGGCATGGATTCACTGCTTTCCATCGTGCAGATGCCGGGCGGCATTCCGGTCGGCACCCTGGCCATCGGCCAGGCCGGGGCCAAGAACGCCGCTCTGCTGGCCATCGCCATCCTTGCCAACAGCCGCCCTAAGCTGCGCGAACGCCTTGAGGCCTTCCGCGCCGAACAAACCATGAGCGTACTGGACCACCCCGATCCGCGAGACTGAC
>JARJMX020000009.1 GCA_029335925.2 Gammaproteobacteria bacterium | reverse complement strand
TGCGCGAATTCTCGAGCATCAGGCTGCGCTCCCCCGCCTAGTCGTTGCAGTACCTTCGACGTAACAAGTCCCGCAGGTAGGGCAGCAGGACACTAAGCCGGGTGCGCTGGAACACATCCGTGATGCCGACGCGACAGGCCTCCTGCACCGGTGCATCGTTGCCTTCGGAGGTCACTAGGAGTAGCGGTGCCCCCTTGTTCACATAGGGGCGCAGAGCCTGGGCCAATTGCAGACCGGTCATATCAAGAAGGCGAGAGCTTATAACTACGATGTCGATTGCCTCACTACGCACACGCTCCAAGTCCTCTTCCCCGGAGGCAGCCATCCTGGCCTCGAGCCCTGCCTCTTCCACTATTCGCCGCAGCATGGTGCGCGCAGTAGTGCTTGGATCAACGATCAATGCCTTGGGTTTCTGAGCGCTATCGGCCGACATTCCCTGCAACCCGTGGAAAATTTGGGCAAGTATATGCTTCCCTCAGCCCCATATCATATGGGGTTTATGTGTTTATAGACGATAAAATATTCACCATAGTCATGCATCCCGCGAATCATGGACAATGCCTTCCATGAGCACGCACTGCATCGTCATCAGCACCTTCCCGGATCGCGCCACGGCCCTGGCGGCGGCCCGCGCCCTGCTGGAGGCGCGCCTCGCCGCCTGTGCCCAAGTCAGCGCCCCGCTCACCTCGATCTATCCCTGGCAGGGCACCCTGCATGAGGACGAGGAATATGAACTGCGCCTGAAGACACGCCGCGCACTCGGCCCGCAAATCGAAACTATGCTGCGCAAGTGGCATCCGTATGAACTTCCGCAGATTCTGTATGTTCCCATGGAGGGATCTTGCGACTACATCGACTGGGTGGATTCATGCCTCGCATCCTGAGCCTCTTTCTGGCCCTGCTGGCCTTTGCCAACCTTGCTTCGGCCTCCGAACCCGAACTGCTCGAGCCCGAGCAGGCCTTCGCCTTCTCCGCCCGTGCAGAGAGCGCCAGCCGCCTCATCGGCCACTTCGATATCGCGCCGGGCTACAAGCTTTACCGCGACAAGATCCGCTTCGAGGTCGAGGGCGCCTCAGCCGTACAGGCTGAGCTGCCGCCGGGCGAGGCGGTGAAGGATCCCTTCCTCGGCGAGGTGCAGACCTACCACGGCGCGCTGGAGATTCCCCTCCGGCTCGAGGGCGAGAATCTTGGCGGCAAGACCGTCATCCTAACGGCCCACAGCCAGGGTTGCGCCGAAGCCGGTGTGTGCTACCCGCCGATCGAGCAGAAAGTCCAGCTGGTCCTACCCGCCAGCGGCATCCAGGGCCTGAAGGATCTGGCGAAGCAGATCGAGGGCGAGCAGTCCACCAGTGCGGGCGAACCGCTCGAGCCCGAGCAGGCCTTCCGCTTCTCCAGCGAGATGGATGGCACCATGGTGCGCCTGCGCTGGGACATCGCCCCGCACCACTACCTCTACCGCGACAAGCTCGCCATCGTGGCGATCGAGCCGAAGGATGCCCTGGGCCGGCCGACCATTCCGGCGGGCGAGGAGAAAAACGATCCCTTCCTTGGTCCGGTACGTATCTTCCGCGACACCCTGGAGGTCAGCGTGCCGGTGCAGAACGTGGGCGCGGGCCAGAAGCTCAGACTGAACGTTACCTACCAGGGCTGCGCCGAGGCCGGCATCTGCTACCCACCGATGGAACAGCAGATCGAACTGACCACCGGGAGCGCAGCAGAAGCCCCGAGTGCGGCCACGCGCGGCACGGAGCTGAGCGAGCAGGATGCCATCGCCGAGAAGCTCAAGAGCGGCAGCACCTGGCTTGCCATCGGGCTGTTCTTCCTCGCGGGACTCGGTCTTGCCCTCACCCCCTGCGTGTTCCCGATGATCCCCATCCTTTCCGGCATCATCGTCGGCCAGGGCGAGCAGCTCACCACCCGGCGTGCCTTCGCGCTCTCGCTGGTCTACGTGCTGGCGATGGCTGTCACCTACACCGTCGCCGGCGTGCTTGCGGGCCTGTTCGGGAGCAACCTGCAGGCCGCATTCCAGAACCCGTGGATCCTTAGCACCTTCGCCCTGGTCTTCGTCGGACTCGCCTTGTCGATGTTCGGCTTCTTCGAACTGCAACTGCCCTCTAGCCTGCAGAGCAAGATTTCCGAACTCTCAGGTCGTCAGCAGAGCGGCAGCTTTACCGGCGTCGCGATCATGGGCCTGCTTTCGGCCCTGATCGTCGGCCCCTGCGTCGCCCCGCCGCTCGCCGGCGCCCTGATCTACATCGGCCAGACCGGGGATGCCGTGCTCGGCGGCACAGCACTGTTCGCCCTCTCCATCGGCATGGGCCTGCCGCTGATCGCGGTCGGCACCCTAGGTGGCAAGGTCCTACCACGCGCCGGGGCCTGGATGAACACGGTCAAGGCGGTATTCGGCGTGCTTATGCTGGGCGTGGCGATCTGGCTGCTCTCGCGCGTGCTGCCCGATGCCCTCACCCTGTCTCTATGGGCCATGCTGCTCATCGCCTCCGGCATCTACCTTGGCGCCCTGGAGCCGGTCAGTCACCCCAGCTATCAGACCTACCATGCCAACCGCGAGCTGACCGGCCACATGGAGCCGGTCGGCAAGGAAAGGCGGGGCTGGACGCGCCTGTGGAAGGCCCTTGGCCTCGTCCTGCTGGCCTGGGGCCTGCTAATGCTGGTCGGTGTCGCCACCGGCCAGGGCACCCCGTTGCAGCCGCTGCGCGGCCTGGTCGGCGGTGGCACGGCGCAGGCCGCGACCGCGCCCAGCGGCCTCGTCTTCCAGCGCGTGGCCGACGTGGTCTCCCTTGAGCGCACCTTGGCCGCCGCCAAGGCCGCTGGTAAGCCGGTGATGCTCGATTTCTACGCCGACTGGTGCGTAAGCTGCAAGGAAATGGAGCACAGCACCTTCCGCGACCCCGCAGTGCGGCAGGCCGTCGCCGACGCAGTGCTGCTGCAGGCCGATGTCACCCGCAACAGCGCGGACGACAAGGCCCTGCTCAAGCGCTTCGGTCTGATCGGGCCGCCGGCCATCCTGTTCTTTACCCCAGATGGCCAAGAGCAGCGCGCCAGCCGCGTGGTCGGTTACAAGCCCCCCGCCGAGTTTGCCCCGCTCGCCCGTCGGGCCTTGGGCACATGATGCAGCCTCGCCTCCTGCTTTGCTTGCTCGCTGCCGGGCTCATCGACGGCTGCGGCGACAATACCCGTGCACGCCTGAACAGGCTGCGCACAAGGCACTCGCCGAGGCGGCCCGCCCCGTGATTGGTAACCCCCGCGTCTAACTTTCGGCAATCCCCATGATCGACGCCGAGGGCATCATCCGCGCGCCCCATGCGGGTCGGCTGGACGAGACCCGGGCTCGCACCCTGGTCGAACCCGCTCTCCGCGATGGATGATGGTCATTTCCTGACCGTTCGCCGCCGTTCTGGACATTTTCTTGCACTGACCGCAGAATTCCCTTATTTGAAGACAAGGCATGGAGCCAATGGCCAAGCTGCTGCTCCTCAATGGGCCCAATCTCAACCTGCTGGGTGTGCGCGAGCCGGACAAATACGGCCACACCACGCTGGACGACATCGTCCGCGACCTGCGCGCCCTGGCTAAGGCGGAGGGACATGAGCTCAACCATGTACAGAGCAATGCCGAGCATGTCCTGATCGAGCGCATCCACGCTGCCCGGCTGGATGGTACCGCCTTTATCATCATCAACCCGGCCGCCTTCACCCACACCAGCGTTGCCCTGCGCGACGCCCTGCTTGCGGTCGGCCTGCCGTTCATCGAAGTCCATCTTTCGAACGTGCACGCACGAGAGCGCTTCCGCCACCATTCCTATTTCTCCGACATCGCCGTGGGTGTGATCACAGGACTCGGCGCGCAGGGTTATGAACTCGCCCTACGCGCCGCACTTGCGCGCCTGGCAAGTCCCACGCATTAAACCGAGGCAAGACTCATGGATATCCGCACCATCAAGAAACTGATCGAACTGTTGGACAGCTCCGGCGTCGCCGAGATCGAGGTCAAGGAGGGCGAGTCCTCCGTGCGCATCAGCCGCATGCCGACCAACATGCCGGCCATGCCGCAGATGGTGATGAACGCGCCGATGGCCGCTCCGGCCCCGGCGGCCGCCCCGCAGGCAGCCGCGGCACCGGCAGCTAAGGCCGAGGAAGGACTATCCGGCCACGTGATCAAGTCGCCGATGGTGGGCACCTTCTACCGTGCCGCCTCGCCAGACGCCAAGCCCTTTGTGGAAGTCGGCCAGCACGTCAAGGCAGGCGATACGGTCTGCATCATCGAGGCGATGAAGAGGTTCAACCAGATCCAGGCCGACAAGTCCGGCATCGTCAAGGCCATCCTGTGCGAGAACGGCCAGCCGGTCGAATTCGACCAGCCACTTATCATCATCGAGTAAGACATCCGCCATGCTAAACAAGGTTCTCATCGCTAACCGTGGCGAGATCGCGCTGCGTATCCTGCGCGCCTGCCGCGAGCTCGGGATCAAGACCGTGGCGGTACACTCCACCGTTGACCGCGACCTCAAGCACGTACGCCTGGCGGACGAATCGGTTTGCATCGGTCCGGCCAAGTCCGCCGACAGCTACCTTAACATCCCGGCGATCATCGCCGCCGCCGAGGTCACCGACGCGGTTGCCATCCACCCAGGCTACGGCTTCCTATCCGAGAACGCGGACTTCGCCGAACGCGTGGAAAGAAGCGGCTTCATCTTCATTGGCCCCACACCGGAGAACATCCGCCTGATGGGCGACAAGGTCTCCGCCAAGGACGCCATGAAAGCCGCCGGCGTGCCCTGCGTACCGGGCTCCGACGGTGCCCTCAGCGACAACGCCGACGAGAACCTGCGTCTGGGCCGCGAGGTGGGCTACCCGGTTATCATCAAGGCCGCCGGCGGTGGTGGCGGACGCGGCATGCGGGTGGTGCACACCGAGGCCCACCTGCTCTCCGCCATCGAGATGACCCGCGCCGAAGCCCTGGCCGCGTTTGGTAACCCCAACGTGTACATGGAAAAGTTCCTCGAGCACCCACGCCACATCGAGATCCAGGTGTTGGCCGACACCCACGGCAACGCCGTCCACTTGGGCGAACGCGACTGCTCCATGCAGCGCCGCCACCAGAAGGTGATCGAAGAAGCCCCCGCCCCTGGCCTGACTGCCAAGGAGCGGCGCGAGATCGGCGAGCGCTGTGCCAAGGCCTGCCTCGATATCGGCTACCGCGGCGCAGGCACCTTTGAATTCTTGTACGAGAATGGGCGTTTTTACTTTATCGAGATGAACACCCGCGTGCAGGTCGAGCACCCGGTAACCGAGATGATCACCGGGGTGGACATCGTCAAGGAACAGATCCGCATTGCCTCCGGCCTACCCCTGTCCATCCGTCAGGAGGATGTGCAGATCCGCGGCCATGCCATCGAGTGTCGCATCAACGCCGAGGACCCAACCAACTTTATTCCAAGCCCTGGCAAGATCACCGCCTTCCACGCCCCGGGCGGTTTTGGCGTGCGCTGGGATTCGCACATCTACGCCGGTTATACCGTGCCGCCCTATTACGACTCCATGATCGGTAAGCTGATCTGCCATGCCGAGGACCGCGCGACCGCCATCGCCCGGATGAGTGGTGCACTCTCCGAACTGGTGGTGGAAGGCATCAAAACCAACATCGCGCTGCATCGCGAGCTGATGAGTGACGGCGGGTTTCAGCAGGGGGGGGTAGATATTCATTACCTGCACAAGAAGTAAGGGCTGTAAGCGTCCATACCCACGGTCGAGCCAACGAAGGATGGCTGGACAGCAACGGACGCTGCGCCCCTCTCCCAGGAGGAGAAGGGTGCCCATGAAACCTAATCTTTCAGACACACCATGCCCTGGCACCAGATCACCCTCACCACCCCCCGCGACCAAGCCGAAGCCCTCGAAGACGCCCTCCTCGAACTCGGCGCCGTCTCCGTCACTCTGCAGGACGCCGCCGACGCGCCCGTGCTCGAACCCCTGCCGGGCGAGACCCCGCTGTGGCCGGAAGTCAAGGTCGTCGGCCTGTTCGAGGACAAGACTAACACCGATCAGGTGGAGCAAGCCCTAAGCACGCGCGGCATCCAAGGCGGCGCATGGGCCTGGATCGAGGATCAGGACTGGGAACGCGCGTGGATGGACCAGTTCCAACCTTTGCGCTTCGGCCAGCGCTTGTGGGTTGTGCCCAGTTGGTTGGACGCTCCTGACCCGAGCGCGGTAAATATCCTGCTCGACCCGGGCCTGGCCTTCGGCACCGGCACGCATCCCACCACCGCCCTCTGCCTCGAGTGGCTGGATGGCGCCGAGCTTCAAGGCAAGACCGTGCTGGACTACGGCTGCGGCTCAGGGATCTTGGCCATCGCCGCGCTCAAGCTGGGCACAATCGAGGCCTGGGGTATCGACATCGACCCCCAAGCCCTGACGGCAACCCGCGACAACGCCGCGCGCAACGGCATCGAGGCCGATCGCCTGCACACCGGCCTGCCTGGCACTCTGCCCAAAGAGGCTCGCTTTGACGTGTTGCTGGCCAATATCCTGATGGGTCCACTGATTGAGCTGGCCCCCACCCTAACCGGGCATGTGAAGCCTGGTGGTGCATTGGTGCTCTCGGGACTTTTGGCGGAACAGGCTGAGGGGGTGATGGCGGCCTACGCCGCTGCATTCGACTTCGATCCACCCGCGCTCAAGGACGGCTGGGCGCGTTTGACGGCGCGTCGTCACTGACCGCCTGCTGCACAGGCGGATGCCCCTGCGCGGTCAGCAAGGCCTCGAGGCGATCAAAGCGACGCTCCATCTCCTCCAAACGGCTGAGGATCAGGATCTCGTGCTTGATCTCCTCGCGTTCGACGTCTGCAGCCGTCTCTTCGATTCTGAGGCTGACGACGAAAGCAGCCAGGTTGGCCGTGACCATGGAAAAGGTCGCCACCCCGAACAAGATCAAGATGACCCCGAGCAGACGCCCCTCTGGGAGGGTGGGGACCACGTCGCCATAACCGATCGTGCTAACCGTCACCAAGGCCCACCACATGCCATCCCAGAAGGTGGGAATCCCCGGGTCGATGCTGGCCACCAGCGTTCCAATGGTCACCACCAGAAAGAAGGCGATAATCAACGTGGCGGCTAGGGCATGCTGGGCCAGAAGGCGCAAGGAGCGCCGGGCAAAGCGCAGCACCATGACCACCAGCAACACCAAGCGCAGTACACGCAAAAACGTCAAGGTGGCGGCCTGCTGCATGAACAAAAAAGGTAGGCTGCCGAACACAATCAAAAGATTGAGCCAGTTTTGTCGCCAATAGCGCGGGCGGTGACTGACCAGCAAGCTCAATACCACAGCCTCAGCAAGGAACAGTCCCCAGACGCCAAAATCGATCATGCGTAGGACCTCAGGCGCCATCACCCCTTTGTGTTCGGCATACCAGGCAAAAGGAAGCCAAAGGGTGGCGAGCGAAACGAGGATTTCCAGTCGCACCCCCCAGCGGATTGCGCGCGTGTTCTCATGGGTTGACACCCCAGCCACGCCCAGACGCGCAGGCAGGTTGGTGTAAAAGCGCTTCATGCAAGTCGGCCGCTGCTGACCGACCAGGGCAAATCCCCCGCGCGCCCGGTAGCCCGGCGGGTCAACAGACGGCGCAATGGCGGCAGATCATGCGCCGCGCGCAAGGCCAGACCGCGCAGCCACGGCAGCGGACCGCGCGCGGGCTTGAAGGCATGGTGGAACACGTCCATTGCCGTCTGCATCAGCAGGTTCTCGCCCCGCCGCCAACGCTCGTAGCGCTGCAGAACATGCAAAGCGCCGATGTCCTCGTGGGCATCACGCGCCTTGACCAGTACCTCGGCCAGTGCGGCCACATCCATGAATCCCAGGTTCACCCCCTGCCCAGCGAGCGGATGGATGGTGTGCGCGGCATCCCCGACCAGCGCCAGACGCAGTTTACAGTAGGTTTGCGCATGCCGACGAGTAAGCCGAAAGCTGCCGCGCTCCAGGAGCGCCTCGACTCCGCCTAGCTCACGTGGGAAGGCGCGCAGCAGTCTTTTAAGAAAAGTGTCATCGTCCAAGGCGCTCAGGTGCGCCACTTCATCCGGAGGGAGATACCACACCAGCGAGGCATGCGGGCCCGACAAAGGCAGCAGGGCTTGCGGTCCGCTGGGGGTGAAGCGCTGCCAGGTGATGTCCTGCTGCGGCGCGAAGGTTTTGACCGTAGCGACCAGCGCCTCGACGTCATAGTCCCAGCGGGTCAGGCCGATATGGGC
>JARJMX020000190.1 GCA_029335925.2 Gammaproteobacteria bacterium | reverse complement strand
TACGAGATGGGTTGCATGCTGTGGCTGTAAGGAGGGGGGCCAGAATGCCAAGGCGTCCGCAAGGCTTGTCACCCATGCCGTGCATCCCCATACTTGACTGCCAGAGTCAACCCTAAGAGATCCTCCCATGGACCCCATCCTCCAGAAGATCGACGAGATCGTTAAGAACAACCCCATTGTGATCTTCATGAAGGGCACGCCGCAGTTCCCGATGTGCGGTTATTCCAGCCGCGCGGTCGAGGCCATCAAAGCCTGCGGTGTGGAGTTCACCTATGTGAACGTGCTCGCGGACATGGAAATCTTCAACAACCTGCCACGCTACCAGGACTGGCCGACCTTCCCACAAATCTACGTCAACGGCGAATTGATCGGCGGTTCGGACATCACCGTGGAGCTGCATCAGCGCGGTGAACTAAAACCGATGCTGGAAGCGGCCCTCAAGAAGGGCTGATCATCGCCTGAGATATCGATGAGGGACAAACGGGCCTGCCATGGGCCATCGTCCATCAAGCCCCCCAGCTGCCCGGTGCGCTCTGCGCTCACGCCGAGCCCTGACCTCTCTTTTCTTTTCAGGCATCGCGGTCGGTAACCCCACGCCCAGCCGGATCGCCCGGACTGCGCTCCCCCAACGATCCGAGCGAATATATGGCAAGAAACAGGATGATCGCGACCAGCCCGAGGCTTACTTACAACGGGCAAAGCCACAATAAGAAGATGCAGAAATGCAGAAGGCCGCCCAAGTTGGGCGGCCTTCTGCAACCAGAAGATGGTAGCGGGGGCAGGATTTGAACCTACGACCTTCGGGTTATGAGCCCGACGAGCTACCGGACTGCTCTACCCCGCATTCGATGTTGGGCATTATAGAGATCTCGCAACCCTTGTCAAGGCCGGATATAACGGCCGGAGTGTGCGATTGTCCCAAAATGACGAACCGTCATGCGACTGGGCTATGCTGGTGGAGCAATGATTGGATCAGCAGGGAGAACCGCATGCGCTACGTCCGCCGCTTCGATGAACTGACGATCAACGATGTCCCCCTTGTCGGTGGTAAGAACGCCTCGCTGGGCGAGATGTTCCGCACCCTCAAGCCAAAAGGAGTTAACGTACCAGACGGCTTTGCTACCACCGCCGAGGCCTACTGGGCGGTGCTGGACTACAACAAGCTGCGCGAGCCCATCTTCGACCTGCTGGCCGGTCTTGATGTCAACGACGTGGTGCGCCTGGCCGAGGTCGGGCAGACCATCCGCGACTGGCTGACCCATGCCAACCTGCCGGACGAACTCGCCAACGAGATCACCGAGGCCTATCGCAGGATGTCCGGGCCAGATGGCGCGATGATCGACGTCGCCGTGCGCAGCTCGGCCACGGCAGAGGATCTGCCGACCGCCTCCTTCGCCGGCCAGCAGGAGACCTACCTGAACATCCGCGGCGAAGCGAGCCTGCTGGCGACCTGCAAGCGCGTGTACGCCTCGCTATTCACCGACCGCGCCATCGCCTACCGTGTGCATCAGGGTTTCGCTCACGACAAGGTCGCTTTGTCGATCGGCGTGCAGCGCATGGTGCGATCCGACCTCGCCTCCTCTGGGGTGATGTTCACCCTGGATACTGAATCCGGCTTCCGCGATGCCGTCCTCATCACCGCCGCTTGGGGCTTGGGCGAGAACGTGGTGCAGGGCGCGGTCAACCCGGACGAGTTCCTGGTCTTCAAACCCACCCTGGCAAACGGACACCGGCCGATCATCAAGCGCCAACTCGGCAGTAAGGCCATGCGCATGATCTACACTCACGACAGCCTGGCCGGCCGCTCGACCCGCAACATCGAGGTTCCGCCGGACGAGCGCCACCGTTTCTGCATCAGCGATGATGAGGTCCTGGAGTTGGCGCGCCAGGCGGTCATCATTGAGCAGCACTACGGCCGTCCGATGGACATCGAGTGGGCCAAGGACGGCAATACAGGCGAGCTGTTCATCGTCCAGGCCCGCCCGGAGACCGTACAGACCCAGGCGGATGCAAACCTGTTCAAGCAGTACATCCTTAATGAGCGCGGTACGGTGCTCGCGGCGGGGCGCAGCGTCGGCCAGAAGATCGCGACCGGCCAGGCTCGCGTCATCCTGCATGCACGCGACATGCACGAGTTGCAACCCGGTGAGGTGCTGGTGACCGACATCACCGACCCGGACTGGGAGCCGATCATGAAGCGCGCCTCGGCCATCGTCACCAATCGTGGCGGGCGCACCTGCCACGCCGCCATCGTCGCTCGCGAGCTGGGTATTCCGGCCGTAGTCGGCTGCGGCGACGCCACCCAGACCGTACCGGACGGTGAGGTGGTGACCGTGTCTTGCGCTGAGGGCGACACCGGCTTCGTCTATCAGGGGGCCCTGCCCTTCCGCGTGGAAGAGCAGCGTCTGGATGAGGCCGCCACCCACACCCGCACCAAGGTCTACCTCAACGTCGCCCAACCCGAACAGGCCTTCGAGTTCTCCCGCCTGCCATCGGACGGCGTAGGCCTTGCCCGGCTCGAGTTCATCATCATGCGCAGCATCCAGGCCCACCCCAAGGCCTTGCTGCATCCGGACAAGGTCGATGAAGCCACCCGCAGGAAGATCGCCCACCTCATCCGCGGGCATGCGGATGGGCGCGATTTCTTCGTCAAGCGCCTGTCCGAGGGCGTGGCGCAGATTGCCGCCGCCTTCTATCCCCGCCCGGTAATCGTGCGTTTCTCTGACTTCAAGTCGAACGAATATGCTGCCCTGCTCGGCGGATCCCACTTCGAGCCGGACGAGGAAAACCCGATGATCGGCCTGCGCGGTGCGGCACGCTATCACCACCCGGACTATGCCGAAGGTTTCGTCCTTGAGTGCGCGGCCATGCGGCGGGTGCGAGAGGAGATGGGTCTCACCAACGTCGCCCTGCTGCTGCCCTTCGTACGCACGGTGGAGGAGGCGCGCGAGGTCATCGGTCTGATGGAGGAAAACGGCCTGGTGCGCGGCAAGGCGGGGCTTGCGATCTATATCATGTGCGAGATCCCTGCGAACGTCATCCTCGCGGAGTCGTTCCTTGCGCTGTGCGACGGCTTCTCTATCGGCTCCAACGACCTGACCCAGCTCACCCTTGGCGTGGACCGCGATTCGGGGCTTTTGACCGGCTTTGACGAGCGCGACCCGGCGGTACTGGAGCTGATCCGCATGGCCATCAAGGCCTGCAAGAAACAGGGCAAGTACATCGGCATCTGTGGTCAGGCACCGTCCGACTTTCCAGAGATCACCCGCTTTTTGGTCGAGCAGGGCATCGACTCCCTCTCGCTCAATCCGGACAGTCTGCTGAAGATGCGGCAGGTGGTGCGCGAGGCCGAAGGAGGCTGAGATACCCCATCGGGGGGCCAGTCTCCGGCGGGTTTATGCGGGTGGAAGGAAGGCCTGAGGTGGACGGATATGTTCGCTCCAGGCATTGACGATGCTGCAGAACAGCTGGGCGGTCATCTCTGCATCATAGAGAGCACCGTGCGCCTGCTTGCCATCCCACTCAAGCCCTGCCTCGGCGCAGGCCTTAGCCAGCACCGTCTGGCCGTAGGCGAGGCCGGACAACGTGGCGGTGTCGAACACCGTGAACGGATGGAAGGGATTCCGCTTGTGAGCAGTCCGGGCCACCATGGCGTTAAGGAAACTGAGGTCGAAATGGGCGTTATGACCGACTAGCACAGCGCGCTTGCAACCCTCTTCCTTCATCGCGCGGCGAATAGGAGCAAAGATCAGGTCTAGCGCCTCACGCTCCTCCACCGTATGGCGCAGTGGATTGAACGGGTCGATCTTGTTGACCTTCAGCGCCTCCTCGAGGATGCGGGCCCCGGGAAACGGCGCCACGTGCACACCGACCTGCTCGCCCGTCCTCAGTCGTCCCTCTGCATCGAAGCTAAGGATCACGGCACCGATCTCCAGCACCGCGTCAGTAGCCGAATTGAAGCCGCCCATCTCCATGTCCACCACCACCGGGAGAAAACCCCGGAAGCGGGCAGCCATCAGGCCCTTGCCGCCCTCGCTCACTTCAGGCGCCAGTGCAAAGTCTCGCCGGCGCGCAGAGGCACCAGCTCCACACCCGGTTCGACCTCGATCGGGGCCGACACGGTCCACGCTTCCTTCACCAACGTTATATGTCCCTCATTGCGCGGCAGGCCGTAGAAGTCCGCACCAAAGTGGCTGGCAAAGCCTTCCAGCCGATCCAAGGCCCCCGCCTGGTCAAAGGCCTCGGCGTACAGTTCAATGGCGGCGTGCGCGGTGTAGCATCCGGCACAACCGCAGCTCGACTCCTTAGTGTTCTTCGGATGCGGCGCGCTGTCGGTGCCGAGGAAGAACTTCGGGTTGCCGCTGGTAGCCGCCGCCACCAGCGCCTGGCGGTGTTCCTCGCGTTTGAGGATCGGCAGGCAGTAGTAGTGCGGACGGAGGCCGCCGACCAGCATGGCGTTGCGATTGTACAGCAGGTGGTGGGCGGTGAGCGTGGCGCCGACATGGGCCGGAGCCGCCTTGACGAACTCGACGGCATCGCGGGTGGTGATGTGCTCCATCACCACCTTCAGCTCCGGAAAATCACGCAGCAGGGGCGCCAGCACGCGATCGATAAAGACCTTTTCCCGATCGAAGATGTCGATCGCAGGATCAACCACCTCGCCGTGCACGCACAGCACCATGCCTTCGCGCTGCATGGCCTCGAACACCGGGTAGACCGCGCGGATGTCGGTCACCCCACGATCGGAATTCGTGGTCGCGCCAGCCGGATACAGCTTGACGGCATGCACGATGCCACTGGCCTTGGCGAGGGTGATCTCCTCGGGCGACGTGTTGCCGGTGAGGTAGAGGGCCATCAGCGGCTGGAAGGAGGCGTTCGCAGGCAGCGCGGCGAGGATACGCTCACGGTAGGCCCGTGCGTCGTTGGTGGTCACCACCGGCGGGACGAGATTAGGCATGACCATGGCGCGGGCAAACTCACGCACCACATCAGGCAGCACCGCCTTGAGCATGGCGCCATCGCGCAGGTGGATGTGCCAGTCGTCCGGACGGGTCAGAGTGATCTGCATGCGGTGGTTCACACGATGAGCTCGTTGTTCAAGCAAAAGCCCGGCGGACCGGGCTGATGTGCTATTAGCAGGGGGTTTACCACGCAAGATAGGCGTAGCCTTTCTCCTGCAGCTCCATAAGAGCCGCAGCGCCGACTTCTTCCACCTGAGCGAAGTCCAGCATGTCGGATTTTTCCCAGCCGAGGGTCTTCATGGTGTTGCCACAGGCAATGTATTTCACGCCGTAGTTCTTGGCTTGGGACTCGGCGCGCTGGCGCAGGATGGCTGGGATGTCGCGCTTCGGATTCTTGGCGAGCAGGTGGATGCCAGCGCCGAACACCACCACCGCGATCGACACATTGTCCTCGTACTTGGTCAGCATGGCACTGATCGAGTTAAGAATGTGCTCGATGTACTCCCACTCGGCATGGTTGAGTTGATAGACGATCTTGTGCTCGGGCGGGTCCCCAGGGAAGCGCTCCGCCTTCTTGATCTCCTTCTTGGCTTCAGCCGCCTGTGCGACGGAGGAAAAGCCAAACAAGGCACCAGCGGCGGAAAGACCGGTCAGAAATCGGCGACGGGCGTTGCTCATCAAGGGCCTCCTTATCAATTTTTTGAGACTATACCAAAATAAGGCGCGAGACCTCATTCTCCCATCCTCGGGGCCATCGCATAAACTGGCCCCATCACTCTGAAAGCTCGCGTGGGAGCGTCGCTCTCGCCGCGACAGGCACGTCGTGCTCAGACCCGTTTTTTGGCAGCGTAAGACGCCCCAGGTTCCGCGCCTCTCACCTGCTCCACAGCCAAGCCGCACCACGCACGCCGCTAGAGTCGCCATGCAGGGGGGCGACAAGGCGGGTAGCCACCCGGTCGGAAAACACATATCTGCCCCACAGCTTCGGTACGTTGTCATACAGGCGACGCACGTTGGACAGACCACCGCCGAGCACGATCACGTCCGGATCGAGAATGTTGATGACGTGAGCCAGACTCCGCGCCATGCGATCCTCATAGCGCTGCAAGGCAGCTTCACACACGGCATCCCCTGCCTCGGCACGAGCCACGATCTCGGGGGCCTGAAGCCTCTCCCCGGTTTCCGCTGCGAATAGGTTCGCAAAACCGGTGCCGGACAACCAGGTCTCGATGCAGCCATACTTGCCGCAGTAACAGGCCGGCCCCGGCCGCTCGTCATCATTCGGCCAGGGCAAGGGGTTGTGCCCCCACTCCCCGGCAATGGCGTTGGGGCCGATCAGGGTATGACCGCCCACCACCACGCCTGCCCCACACCCCGTGCCGACAATCACACCGAACACCACCTCCGCCCCGGCCGCGGCACCATCCACTGCCTCGGACAGAGCGAAGCAGTTGGCGTCGTTGGCCATGCGTATCTCTCGCCCCAAAAGCTGCTCCAGATCCTGCTTGAGTGGCTTGCCATTGAGCACAGTCGAATTGCTGTTTTTCATCAAGCCGCTCGCGGGCGAGATTGTCCCCGGTGTGCCCATACCCACGGTGCACGCCGCACCGACGGTCCGCTCGGCGCGAGCCACCAGCCCCCCGATCGCCGCAAGCGTTCCCGCGTAATCCCCTTGCGGGGTTGGCACCCGCTCACGGAAGCGTACCGATCCTGCATCGTCCAGCACGATGGCCTCGATCTTGGTACCGCCGAGGTCAATGCCCATGCGCATAGAAAGCTCCTATCAATTGGAGGACATGCGAGTTGAGATGATGCAAGCGCCACTCCGGCCCCGGCGCTCAAGACTGGGCAAGTCGGTCAAAGCGCAGGCATGGGCGATCATCGTAGAGCTGTGTGCAGGCTGTTGCGCCACAGGCTGCGCGAGGCGCGCATCGAAGCCGAATACAACGGCACCTCGATCGCGCGCCAGCCGATCGCTGTACCGTGGGTCACGGCTGTTCAGCCCAAGGCCGATGCCGATCATGGTATTGCCCATCGAGATCAGCCAGGGCCCGCATCAACCGCGACTTGCCGGCTCCGGAGAGACCGTACGGGCAGAGCAGTTCGCGCGGCGCGAGCCGCAGGTCGGGCCCGAAGAGATGGCGTGCATGGAGCATAGGTGACCAGGCAGGGCGGCCCTAGCAAGGACCGCGTGGATCGAATCATCGTCTAGGCATAGGCTAGGCCTATCGATCCCATATCAAAATACAATTTTAATATTGGAAAATTAACTTCTATAGTTCATCCACGCACCACGCAGTGGGCGATGAACCGACCTCTCACAGGAGACATAATATGTCCGAGACCATCGTATCCCTTCCGCGCCTCAATGAGCGCGCCCCCGAGTTCGACGCACTGACCACCCACGGCCGCAAGACCCTGAGCGACTACGCAGGCAAGTGGCTGGTCCTCTTCTCCCACCCAGCCGACTTCACGCCGGTGTGCACCACCGAATTCATCGCCTTCGCCAAGGCGCACAAGGACTTTGAGGCCATCAACTGCGAACTGCTCGGCTTATCCATTGACAGCTACTACTCACACATCGCCTGGGAACGCAATATCGAGGAAAAATTCGGGGTCAAGATCACCTTCCCGATCATTGCCGACCTGTCCATGAATGTCGCCAAGGCCTACGGCATGATCCACCCGGGCGCCTCCGACACCCAGGCCGTGCGCGCCACCTTCATCATCGACCCGAACGGCGTGCTGCGCGCCATGGTGTACTACCCAATGAGCAACGGCCGTTCCGTTCCGGAAATCCTGCGCCTGGTCAAGGCCCTGCAGACCTCCACCGAGCATGGCGTAGCCACCCCGGAAGGCTGGCAGCCGGGCGATAAGGTCATCGTACCACCGCCCGCCACCGTCGAGGAGGCCGAGCGCCGCTTCAAGAGCGGCGAATACGAGTGCGTCGACTGGTACTTCTGCAAGAAGTCCGTCTGATCAGCCGCTCAGATCTTCAGCCCCGCCTCGCGCGGGGCTTTTTGCATTTCAACCAAGGAGAACATTCATGGCCCCATGGCCCCTGCGTCACCTCAGCCTGATGACCCTCGTCGAGGGCGCATCCCTCATCGCCCTGGTCCTCATCGCCGTGCCCATGAAACACCTGGTCGGCCTGCCCATCGGCGTACAGGTCGTCGGTCCGATCCATGGCGCCCTGTTCCTATGGACGATGGGGGTGCTCGCCCTGGTCGTCCTGCGCGGCCATCTGCCCGCCCTCAAGGGCGCGGGCGTGTTCTTTGCCGCCCTGATTCCTTTTGGCGGCCTGTGGTCGCACCGCATGCTGGCGCACCACATCGCCACCTACGGGGCCAAGTGATCAGTCGTTCTTGATGACGATGGTCGGGAACTTCGTGCTGTAGTCCTTCGCCCGCTGCGAAAGCCTTGCGGCAAGCTTGCGGGCGATGTCCCGGTAGATTTTTGCGGTCGGGCTCTCGGGATCCGCTGCTACGGTCGGATGGCCCGAGTCGGCCTGCTCACGGATGCCCTTCTCCAGCGGCAGCTGCCCGAGCAACTCCACGCCGTACTCCGCCGCCATGCGCGCACCGCCCCCCTCGCCGAAGATCGGCTCCGCATGACCGCAGTTCGAACACACGTGCAGGCTCATGTTCTCGATGATCCCAAGCACCGGCACGTCGACCCGCTCGAACATCTTCAGGCCCTTCTTGGCATCCAACAGGGCGATGTCCTGCGGCGTGGTGACAATCACTACCCCAGCCACCGGCACCTTCTGCGCCAGGGTCAGTTGGATATCACCGGTGCCCGGCGGCATGTCGACGATCAGGTAGTCCAGGTCATGCCAACGGGTGTCGTTCAACAGCTGCTGGAGGGCGGAGGTGACCATCGGCCCACGCCAGATCATCGGGTTGTCCTCACCGACCAGGAAACCGATGGACATACTCTGCAAGCCATAAGCGATCTTGGGCTCGAGCGAACGCCCATCCACGCTGGTCGGCGGCTCACCCTTAGCGCCCAGCATGCGCGGGATGCTGGGGCCGTAGATATCCGCGTCCAGAATACCCACCTTCGCCCCTTCAGCCTGGAGGCTCAAGGCCAGATTGACCGCGGTGGTGGACTTGCCCACCCCGCCCTTGCCGGAGGCCACGGCGATGATGTTGCGCACCTCGGGCAGGCGCTTGAGCGTCTTCTGCACCGCGTGCGGCTCGATCTTCCAGTCCAGCGTGACCTGCACCACCTGCACACCCTCGACCGCGCGCACGGCCTCCTCGGCCTGCTGCCGGATGGCATCACGCACCCCGGCGGCGGGATAGCCGAGGCGCAGGTGGATGCGCACCGTACCGCCCTTGATCTCGACGGCATGCACCCGCTTGCCCTCGAACGGCTGACCAAGTTCGGGATCCATCACCTGCGCAAGAGCGGCACGCACCGCCTCTTCGCTTACCGTGCTGTCTTTCTTGCCGAAGCCGAACAAGGCCATGCCCTTCTCCAAAACAGTTCCAAATTCAAACATCAAAGGACAGGTTCCATCGCATGAGCCTGCTGCATCGTTCTGGGGGCCCCGCGTAGGAGCCGCGCCCCGCCGCGACTGGCGCATTGCGCGAAGGCGATCAGCCCGAGGGCGGGCCTCTTCCATTTGGCGTTGTGGTAAGGTTACAAACTTTTCCAGCAACCCCAAGCATCAGCCTCCCATGTCACGTCGCATCCTCGTCACCTCTGCCCTGCCCTATGCCAACGGCCCCATCCACCTGGGCCACATGGTCGAATACATCCAGACCGACATCTGGGCGCGCTTCCAGCGCATGCGCGGCCATGAGGTGTACTACGTCTGCGCCGATGACGCGCATGGCACGCCGATCATGTTGCGCGCGCAGAACGAGGGCATCACGCCGGAGGCGCTGATCGAGCGCATCGGCAACGAACACCGCGCCGACTTCGCCGATTTTCTCATCGGCTTCGACCATTATCACGTCACGCATTCCGAGGAAAATCGCCAGCTCGCTGAGCAGGTCTACCTCGCCCTACGCAATGGCGGACACATCGCCGTGCGCACCATCCGCCAGGCTTTTGATCCGGTCAAGGCAATGTTCCTGCCGGATCGCTTCATCAAAGGCGAGTGCCCGAAATGCGGCGCGGCCAACCAGTACGGCGACTCCTGCGAGGTGTGCGGCGCGACCTACAGCCCCACCGACTTGAAGAACCCGAAGTCTGTCATCTCCGGCGCCACGCCCATCGAACGCGAGTCCGAGCACTACTTCTTCAAGCTCGGCGACTTCGAGGCCGTGCTGAGGGAGTGGCTGGCCAGCGGCGCGGTGCAGCCAGAAATCGCCGCCAAGATGAACGAGTGGTTCGCCGCAGGTCTACAGGATTGGGACATCTCGCGTGATGCGCCCTACTTCGGCTTCCCCATCCCGGACGCGCCGGACAAGTACTTCTATGTCTGGCTGGATGCGCCAATCGGCTACATGGCGAGCTTCAAGGCCCTCTGCCAGATCAAGGGCATAGACTTCGATGCCTTCTGGAAACCAGGCTCTGCAACCGAACTGTGGCACTTCATTGGCAAGGACATTGCCTACTTCCACACCCTATTCTGGCCGGCCATGCTCGCCGGCAGCGGCCATCGCTTGCCGACCTGCGTGCGCGCGCACGGCTTCTTGACCGTGAACGGACAGAAGATGAGCAAGTCGCGCGGCACTTTCATCATGGCGCGCAGCTTCCTCAACCACCTCAACCCCGAGGCCCTGCGTTACTACTTTGCCGCCAAGCTCAACGGCACGGTAGAGGATATCGATCTCAACCTCGAGGACTTCATGCTGCGCGTGAACGCGGACCTGGTCGGCAAGGTCGTCAACCTGGCCTCGCGTACTGCCGGCTTCATCCAGCGCCTGTTCGACGGCCGCCTGGCGCAGGAGCTGCACGATCCGGCCCTATACCACGAATTCGTCGCCGCCGGGGACTCCATCGCCGCCGCCTACGAGGCGTCCGACACCGCCCGCGCCATGCGCGAGATCATGGCCCTGGCCGACCGCGCCAACCAGTACATCGACCAGTACAAGCCCTGGGCGCTGGCCAAAGAGGGGGGCCGGGAGGCCGAGGTGCAGGCCATCTGCACCCAGGGCCTCAACCTGTTCCGCATACTGATGACCTACCTTAAGCCCGTCCTGCCCGGCATGGCCAGGAAGGTCGAGAACTTCCTGCACTTTGGCGAGCTGGACTGGAACAGCCCACACCAGCTGATGGTTCACCACGTGATCCAGCCGTTCGAGCCGCTGATGACCCGTATCGAAAAAGACCAAATCGAAGCCATGATTGAAGAGAACAAGACCACCCTGCCTGGCCCCGCCGAAGCTACTGCCCCGGCCGCCGAGGCCAAGCCCGCCATCGAGCCCATGGCCGAGACCATCGGCATTGAGGAGTTCGCCAAGATCGACCTGCGCATCGCCCGCATCGTCAAGGCCGAGCATGTGGAGGGCGCCGACAAGCTGCTGCGCCTGACCCTGGACATCGGCAGCGAGACGCGCAACGTGTTCGCCGGCATCAAGTCCGCCTACAAGCCGGAGGATCTGGAAGGCCGCCTGACCGTGATGGTCGCCAACCTTGCCCCGCGCAAGATGAGGTTCGGTCTCTCCGAAGGCATGGTGCTGGCCGCCTCCGGGGCGGGCGCTCCGGGACTGTTTATTTTGAGCCCCGACGAGGGCGCCCAGCCGGGTATGCGGGTCAAGTAACGCCTTCTTATCGCGGGAAGCAGCGGCGTCCCCGCCGCGATCCAATAGCGAATCCTCAATCCGAGGGTGGGTTCCTACCTAGGCTGAGCATGCCGGTCGATGGCCTTCTTCAGCGCCACCAGCAGGGCCAGGCCGATGAATGCCCCGGGTGGCAAGATGGCGAGCAGGAAGCCATGGTATTCGGGGATGACCTGCACCGTCAGCGAGCGCCCCCATTCACCGAACATCAGATGCGCATTGGCCAGGATGGTGCCCTGCCCAAGCACCTCGCGCAGCATGCCAAGCACAACCAACACCAGGGCGAACCCTGCTCCCATCATCAGGCCATCAAAGGCAGCTCGGCCAAAATCGTGGCGGGAGGCAAAGCCTTCCGCACGAGCGATGATAATGCAGTTGGTGACAATCAGCGGGATGAAGATGCCAAGCACAAGATAAAGCCCGTGCAGCCAGGCCTTCATGGCAAGCTCGATAGCGGTGACCACCGAGGCGATCACCAGCACAAATACCGGCAGGCGCACCTCTGGCCGCACCCAGTGGCGGATCATGGAGACCAAGGTATTACTGACCACCAAAGTCAGCAGGGTGGCGAGCCCAAGGCCCAGCGCATTGACGGTGTTGTTGGAGATGGCGAGCAAGGGGCAAAGCCCCAGAACCTGCACCAGCGCCGGATTGTTACGCCACAGCCCATCCACGGCCAGTTGGCTAAGGCTTGGGCCCTGCGGAGCGGGCCGAGTGAGCTCCTCCGTACTGACCTTTGGGGCGGTGATATTGGTTGTGCTCATGATTACTGCTCCTCGAGCAATACGGCCCGGTGGGCCTCAAAATAGCGCAGGGTATCGCGTACCGCAGTAACTACCGCACGTGGGGTAATGGTAGCGCCGGTGAACTGGTCGAACACTCCGCCGTCCTTCTTCACCGCCCAGCCTTTCTCTCCCGGATTGTCCAGGGTCTTGCCGACAAAGCCGTAGATCCAGTTGGACTTCTCCACCTCGATCAAGTCGCCCAGTCCCGGGGTTTCCTTATGGGACAGCACCCGCACCCCCCTCACCTGCCCATTACGATCCACCCCGACCAGCAACTGAATACCACCGCTGTAGCCCTTGGGAGCCACCACCTCGAAGGCTAGCCCATGCACCCGGCCATCTTTGCGGGCGACATACAGCATGACCGGGCCCTTGCCCCCCAACAGTGGATCGGCAGCGAGCTGCCGGATATCACGCGCCGGATCATTGTTATAGCCCGCAGGTAAGACCGCCGCCAGCCGCTGACCGAGGGCTGCGCGTGCCTGTTCGGTGATGATGGGCGCGGTCTGGCTATGCATGAAGGCTAGGATGCCCACGCCAAAAAAGGCAAACACCGCCAGCAGCAGGGCCGTCAGAATGATCTGGGTACGATTCATGGCCGCCCCGCCTCGCGCCCGAACACCCGCGCCGGGGTATAGTGGTCAATCAGCGGCGCGGCAATGTTCATAAGCAAAACCGCAAAGGCTACTCCGTCCGGATAGCCGGCGAAGGTGCGTATGAAGTATTCGAGCACGCCAATGCCTGCGCCAAAGATGAGCTGACCGCGCTGGGTGGTGGAACCGCTCACCGGATCGGTGGCGATGAAGAAGGCGCCAAGCATCGCCCCACCGCTGAACAGGTGGAACAGAGGTGAGGCAAAGCGCTCGGCATCATAAAGATGAAAGCCCAGCGCCAAAAGGCCGAACGCGCCGAGCATGGTCACAGGGATGCGCCAGCTGATCACCTTGCGCCAGATCATCCACAGCCCCCCCAGCAGCCAGCCTGTGGCCATCCACTCCCAACCCGCGCCGCCAAGCCAACCAAAGGTCGGTGCCTGCTGGATAGTGGACAGAAGATGCCCCTGCCCCGTCTCGGTCTTGTAAGCATTGAGCGGGGTGGCGCCGCTGAGCGCATCCCAGCCAAGACCTGCCGGAAGCTGACCGGTGAACACCACGCCCAGGGCCTCGGG